>JAICHH010000077.1 GCA_025922715.1 Nitrososphaeraceae archaeon | reverse complement strand
ATCTAAAATTGTTGAATCTATAGGATTAGAGTTAACATTGCCCAACAATGCATTATTTATTAATGTAGAGAGGCTAGATTCTTGACCTACAAAATTAGATCTGGGAGTTAGAAATTCTTCTGCATCTACCTTGTCCAGCAATAGCCCTATCATTAATAGCGAAATGGCAAATACAAGGATAAATATTGAAGTTATCGTCTTTAATCATATAGTCTTACTCAATTAAGTATATTTAATTTGGGACATTTGGGTCAGTACTATTATATAATTATAATAAATAATAAAATAATAACTACAAAAAGGATAAGTAATAATTTCGGAAGATAGGGATATACAAATAATTTAAAATAATTTTATTGAAGATTTTAGTACTACAAAAAACAATGGAATTAATATAGAAAATAATACTATAACATATGAGTAAAGTCGAGAAAATTTGTTTCTGTCGAACTATATTTATTATTTCTAATCATTAATCATTAAATCCATGAGTATATAAATTTTATTGAATAGTGGATTGGTAATAATATGAAGATAAAAAGTAAAAATATTCTCATTGATTAAGATAAACAATATAAAGTAGGATTATTAACAATATAAATAGTAGAATTAGGTTATTCATATTATTTATAGAAGTCAAAAATTTAATAAATCGTAATAAATTCAAATTTACCTTAGTTATATTCTATCATTTATCATATTTATAAAGTATTTATTAGGTCAAATATTATAACAAAAAACTATCACAAAATAAAAAATCTTTATATTATCTATTTATGGAGATTATTTTAATTATGACAAGCATATTGTTATAGTATCAATATTAGTATCGCTACTATGAAAATAATATATACTATTTGTCCATCTATTTAAAATATAATAGTTTTGAATACTGACATATTTTTACTTATTATTTATATTTAGACTATTCTTTAATTGTGTATATCAATTAATTATATGTAAGGATTCACATTTATCTTTAAAAACGAATAAAAAGAAGATTATCTAAACTTTGATGTGCGATTAACAAGAAATAAAGTTAAAGATCATCATATTAAATATATTTTTGTAACAGGAGGTGTTCTTTCAGGATTAGGTAAAGGAGTAATTTCCTCTTCTATAGGTAAAATTTTACAATTAACAGGGCTTAATGTTTCATGCGTAAAAATAGACCCATATGTAAACTATGATGCAGGAACTATGAATCCTGTTGCTCATGGTGAGGTATTTGTAACATGCGACGGGGGTGAATGTGATATGGATATAGGAAATTATGAACGGTTTTTAAATATAGAATTATCTAGGGATCATAATATAACAACAGGGAGAATTTATTCTGAAGTAATAGATGATGAAAGACAAGGTAAATATCTAGGTCAGTGTGTCCAGATTATTCCTCATGTTACTGATGCAATTAAAAATAAACTAAGGAAAATATCTATCCAAGAAGACTTAGACATATTGGTAATTGAATGTGGAGGCACTGTGGGCGATATTGAAAGCCTCCCTTTCTTGGAGGCTTTTCGACAAATGAAACTTGAAGAAGGGGATTATAATACACTCTTTGTTCATGTGACTTTAGCACCAATCTTAGATGTAGTTGGTGAACAAAAAACGAAACCCACACAACATAGTGTACAAGAACTTAGAAGAATAGGTATTAATCCAGATCTATTAGTAATAAGATGTAAAAATATTTTATCTGATGATGCAAGGAGAAAAATATCTCTTTTTGCTAACGTAAATTCGAATTGTGTTTTTTCTTGTCATGATGTTAAGTCTATTTTTTTAGTACCAGAAATTCTAGCGGAGCAGGGAATAGTTAGTATAATAGATAATAAATTAAGCTTACAGAATCTATTTATAAAATGGTCTAACTGGAAACTAATAGCAAAATCCTTTTCCGAATATAGTAAAGAAGTATATGTTGCAATAGTTGGTAAATATGTATCTCTTCCTGATAGCTATGTTAGTGTATATCAATCTCTTTCTCATGCAGCAGCTAAGCTAGGAAATAAATTAGAAGTTGCATGGATTGATTCTGAAAAATTTGATACTCCTACAAAAGAAAAAATTTCGGTACTTAAAAAATTTGATGGTATTCTTATTCCAGGAGGATTTGGAAAACGTGGTTCTGAGGGTATAATTAATGTGGCTAATTTTGCACGAGAAGCAAATATTCCCTTTCTTGGAATCTGTTTTGGATTTCAATTGTCTATTGTTTCATTTGCTAGAAATGTATGTGGAATTGTTAATGCTAATTCTACTGAAATAGATCCAAATACTTGCGATCCTGTAGTTGAATTTATGCCTGAACAAAAGACGATAAATAATATGGGAGGAACGATGAGACTAGGTAGTCATAAAATTCTTATAAATTCTAATACACTTGCGTCAAAAATATACTCGAATAATTTTATTATTAGAAGACATAGACACAGATTTGAATTTAACAAAAATTACTTATCTGTTTTAAGTAAAAACGGAATGATTTTATCAGGATTTTCAGACAATGAAAAAAGAACGGAGATATTAGAAATTCCTAATCATAAATTTTATTTTGCCGTTCAATATCATGCAGAATTTGATAGCCGGCCAGGAAAACCAGAACAGGCATTTGAGGCCTTTATTCAAAATGCCTCTCTCAAATCTTGAGCTCATAGGTTCTATGCCTGGCATCACGTAACGATGTTTTCTTTTTTACATATCCTCTATTAACAAGATGACCTAAAGATAATCTGATTGTTCTTTCAGGTAATAATGTTTTAGTAGCTAAATCCTTCTGGCTCATAGACCCTTCATATTCTAATATTTTTAATATTAGCTTTGCACTCGGTGGCATATTCAATAATTCTTCAGCAATTTTAATTTTTTTAGCAATTAAAGAAGTAACAGAACTATCGCCTATCAACCTCACTAGTTTTGCTGGATATGGATGTTTACGACATGTTAGAATTTTTTTAATTCCTAATCTTCTTCCACCATCTAAAACTACTTCGCAATGATATCTACTTAGAATATCAGATATTTCCAATATACAATTATCTGAAAAAATTAATGGTCTTCTAGTGTTATCTACAGAATTTACAGATACTGCTACAAAAACTTTTGAATTCTGTAATATCATAGGACCTCCTGCTGACATAGAATACGCTGTAGATCCAGTAGGGGTTGATATGATTACTCCGTCACTATTGTCATGCCAAACGTCATTTTTGTCAATACGAAGTATATGTTCCATTAATGTGGCACTTTTACTTGGAAATACTGCAACATCATTTAATACAGGTTCCATTTCCTTTCCATCTACATTTACTGCTAATCTAACAACTTCATCGATTCTATAATCATTTTTTTTTAGTCTTTGAATGATGGGTTCCAAATCGCGTACATCTATTTGAGCTAAAAATCCAGTAGATTCAGATTCATATACTCCTATGACTGGAGCAGATTCATCCACTACTTTATGAAAATAATCTAAAATAGCCCGATCTCCACCAATGATAAACACTAAATCTACCTGATTTGCTAGATTAAAATTATTTTCAGTCATGAGGATAGTTTGAATAAACGAATTATCAAGAATTTTTTTAATTTTTGAGATTAATAATGTATTCTGAGGATGAGCACCAAAAAGTGCAATTTTCATTATTTTCTTTATATTTATTTAATCTCTCATTTAAAGTTAAATTTTTTTGATATTATTAGTTGAATTTAGTATTTCATGTGTTATCTCCACTTTTACATAACCAATTTTTAGATTTGAACAGAATTGAAATAAAATAATTGACTTTTAATTATAAGAGTTAATTTTAACAGAACCTTTAAAGTATGGATTCAAAATCATAATTATATGCCAAAGAAACGTACAAGTCGCGGCCGTACTAAAGGAGGAAAAGGTAGTTCAGGAACTGTCCATTGTAGTCAGTGTGGTGCTATGGTTCCTAGAGATAAAGCAAAAAAGATTACAGGCAGGATAACCTTAGTTGAACCTACTTTAGCTAAAGAGTTGAGAGCTCAAGGAGCATATATTTCTCCAGCAACGGATGTAAAATTTTATTGTGTTTCTTGTGCTGTCCATAGAGGGATAGTGAAGGTTAGATCTGAAGTAGAAAGAAGAGTAAATACAAGACTTAGATAATCATTCTAAGTTTTTTAATGTTTTATTTATTCTTTGTATAATCGTGATAATAGAAATTCCGATAACTATTATAACACCATATTCTAGTGAATGAGAAAAAGGAAGTAATCCCATTATAGCAAGAATTAGTATTCTTTCTGCTCTTTCTCCAAATCCTATGCCGCTCAAATCAATTCCTAATGTTTCTGCACGAGATCTAGTATAGCTGACCAACAATGATGATGACACAGCTATTAGACACAATATGGGATTAGCGAATTCTCCTATCGCTATTCCTAAAAATATTATTGTCTCAGAAATTTTGTCTAATGTCGAATCAAGAAAAGAACCTTTTCTAGATGTCCTTTTAGTAATCTTAGCGACACTCCCATCAATCACATCAAAGAATCCCCCGGCTAATAAGAAAAGACTACCGATGGCTGAAAAATTTATTGTTGGATCTAAGTGTAAGGAATTAATTCCAAAAATAATAGAAGAAATAATAGTTATAATGAATCCAATTAAAGAGAGTGTGTTTGGTGATAATCCAGTAGATGAAAATAAAATACCAACTTTCTCTAAAATAGGTTGTAAAAGTTTCCTATATTTGTTTAGCAATAATATAGACCGTTAATTTTAACTATTATCTCTTTATATTTTTAACATTTAAACATCTTAATGAATGCGATTAGTAAAAATTTAATTATATTTTATTCAAAAGCTGGTATGGATAATTTCCACAGAATATTGGTTTTTGGTGCTCATCCTGATGACATAGAAATAGGCATGGGTGGTACTATTACAAAATTGGCAAAGCTTGGCTATGATATAATCATGGTTATAGCTACATTACCAAATTTTACTATTGCTGATAAAAAAGATGAAAGAAAATTGGAAGCTATATCTTCTGCTACTATTTTAGGTTGTAAATCTCCTGAATTTTTAGATTTATCTCCGCAAGATATAGTGTTTGGTAGAAGAATGGTATCATTAATTGATTCGTTAATAAAGAAATATAAAACAACTACAGTTTATACTCAGTGGATAGGTGACTCCCATCAAGATCATCAAATTCTTACCCAATCTGTTATTGCTGCCTCACGTGATATTAGTAATTTGTATATGTATGAAACAACAATACCTGGAGGGTTAACAGAAAAAGCCTTTAGACCACAGCTATTTGTTGATATTACTAAAGAAATGGAAAATAAAACAAAGTCTTTAAAGTGTTTTAAATCACAAAATCTTAGATGCGGTCCGTTTTGGATAGATGCTATTGTTGGAAGATCTCTATATCGTGGATATCAAATGAACACAAAATATGCTGAGGCATTTGAAATAGTGAAAACTGTTTTATATTAGATATAAAAAAGATAATCGCTGATGATTATGATACTAATTTTTTAGACAATTTTTTATAAAGAAGGAGAAACAATGCTTGTCCAGTCAGAGCTATAACTACAGAAAGTGCTATACCAGTAACTTCAATCAATCGTCCGAGCAAAATCATTAAGGTAATTTGTAATATTTGATAAATAATGGCTCCAATAACGACACCTTTTGTATTACCTTCACTTAAGAATTTTGAATTAATAATATATGCTATCATCATTGGAATTATTCCAATGCTAATTACTCTTATAGCATCTAATGAATTCTGATATTGAGGGAAAAATACATTTATGAGAAGGGGACTCAAAAAATAGAGTAAACCTGCCAGACCTATAGATAAGCCGAATCCTATTATTCTTAACTTTGTTTTTTTGTGTCCACTTGATTCCTCCGGAATAAGATATTGGAAAAAACTAATTGGTATCATTCCTAGAAACATCAAAAATTGAAAACCTAATTGATAATACCCTAAAATAGCGTATCCAAAAATTGGAGGTATAATAATTTTATCAAAGTACATTAATAATGCATTTGACATATTGAACGAATAACTATGCAAAGCAAATTTCATTTTTCCACTAATCTCACTAAAGTCTTTTTTAAAATATTTTATTGAAAGAAAATATCTATGACTAAATAAGAAAAAAGAGACTGTAAAGCCAATTATAATTCCAGGAATGCCAATAATATAATAGAAAATGATAGAAAGTAAAAGTTGACAACCTCTCGCTCCAATATTCGCAATTGCATATTGTTTATATGATTTCCTTCCGAGGAATTCGTATATACTCATCATCCAAAAAGTCATTCCAACGACGAATAAACCTAATAACCAATCTCTCTGGGCTACAATTAATGCAGCAATAATACTTGAGATTAATATTACCTGGTTTGCTGCAACATGAATTTTATCATGTCCTTTGGGTATAAAAGTTGTAATAGCTGTATTCAAGCCCAAAAGAGCAAAACTGGCTGCCAAGGAAGCCATTGAAATCATAAAACTAGTTTCTCCATATTCTTCTACACTCTGTAGTGATGCTAGCAAAAGCCAAAACCCTCCTGTTAATAAAGCACCAAAGATATTTCCAAGTATTATATATACTAGACCTTTGTTAGACTTTAGAAACTTTAGCAATTATGTTCACGTTATCTTTTATTTATTTATTAAGACTATCAATAAAATGGTTTATATCGTTTAAACGATTATCATTCTTAAGAAGAAACGCATAGAGAATTTTTAAGTTGTAATATTATACAAGCCTTTTAGTATTATTGTTATATATCATTCTTCTATTTCACTATTTAAAAAAGGTAACAGGAACTATATAGTATATCATAAACATGAATAATATTTATAAAAAAAACTTCGGTTTGTTATAAATATTCAGAAACCTTTTTCCTATAAATGGATGAGAAGATTTTAGGAAAACTTAGTTATCGAAAGAATATAGGTACTAATGCTATTTTAAATGTAAAATATACAGTAGAGGGTCATAGGGGTATTTTTAAATAGTAGAATAAATGTTAAAAAAATCTAGGAGCAAATTATATGAAAAATTCCGATAGAAAATTTCAGTTGTTATCGGCTGTACTAATTACTCTTTTCTGTTGTATTTTATTAATTAACTCGAATTATGTATTAGTTGAATCTCAAACGTCACCTACATTTCTTACTCTTACTGGTTCTACTTTTTTAGATATTGAAAATAGCGAAAGATTACAATTAAAAGACTTTACATTGTCTACTTGGTTTAGAACAGATAAGCAGGATTACTTAGAACCAGGCACAATTGTGAACAAAGGTGGAATGAATGACGATGCACCTGGAAATAATATGAACTATGGTATTTGGATTACTCCAGAAGAATTTCTTGAAGGAGGATTTGAAACCCAAAGAGGAACCAATATTTTCGTTACCTCTAAACAAAAATTTAACGACGGAAATTGGCATAATGCTATACTCACTAATGATGGCCTATTTTTGAAATTGTATGTAGATGGAGTAGAAATTGGCAAAATATCTACATTAGGTGCAATACCTGATATGAAAGGATCTCAATCTATAAGATTAGGTGCCAATGCACTTAATCTTGACAAATTTTTTACTGGAGATATAGATGAAGTAATTCTTTGGGACCGTGCTTTATCGTTAGAGGAAATCTTTAATGTTTACAATTACGATGAATTCCCATCAAATGGCAGAATCCTATATCTTCCTTTTTCATCCATTTCTCCCATTCAGTCATCTTACAAATATCAACCGTTTAAAACATTTGAACAAACTGAAAAAGACGTTATCGAGAAAGAAGAGTCATTCCGTCTCAGTAATTTCTCCCTTGGTACATGGTTTAGAATTGATAGAATAGACCATAACGGACCTATGATT
>JAICHH010000076.1 GCA_025922715.1 Nitrososphaeraceae archaeon | reverse complement strand
TTAGATGATTATTTTATTAAAGATTAGTTGTTCGAATAATATCGATTACCGTTTATAGCAATCATATTTAAAACCATAAATCTTTTTATATTTCTAAGAATAATAATAAAAGTTCAAACTTTAAATATTGAATCTTGTAAAATTTTTATCAAGTATGGAACTGAATAAAAAATTTTCTCCAGTATATCACATGCTTATAGTAGGATTTTTTTTATCAATAGCATTTTTTAGTTTAATATCGTTAACAGTTGATTATAATATTCTTAAAGATTCATATGGGCAGATGCTAGGAGGACACGGACATAATCTTCCACCTTCGATTGTAGGAGATAGAGAAATCATTCTAAATTTTAATAACCCAGAAATAGATTCAGCCGCAGAAAAGGGCATAATTAATTTTGCATTGTTTGATAATAAGACAGGAAATAATATTCCGCATGTAACATATATTGTAGGTATTTATAATCAAGAAAATAAAAATATGTTCACTGCAAACCTTCATGGACATAATGGAGAAATTAAATTAGAATTTCATAATAAAGGGATTGAAGGATATAATATAAATGCAAATTATGACTCGCTTTCAGCGAGTTATGTATCTGATTTTGGAAGTCCTATAAAAATTGATGGATCAGTTTTTAGTGTTCCAGGAAAATATCGAGTGGTGACAGAAATAACCGGAATAGATTTTGACAATACTTTTTTACCTGAACCTTTAAAGTATGAATATAATGTTGACGTAAGGTAAAGAAAATATATTCCTAATAATTTATAGCAGCATTTTAATCTATACAAACAAATTTTGCAATCATATACTATAATGCTAGAACTTTTTTAAACGTTCGATATTTAATAAAATAAATGAAATTTAAGGATCAAATAATCGCAATAACGGGTGCTTCTTCTGGTATAGGAAAACAAGCCGCAGTTGATTTTTCATATAATGGAGCAAAGACTGTTATTTTAATTTCAAGAAATATCATGAAATTGAATCAAGTAAAAAAGGAATTAAACCCACATTGCAATGTAGAGATATATACATGTGATATTTCGAAAAAAAAAATGGTTTATGAAGTCGGTCAAAATATTATGGAAAAAATGGGAGCCATTGATATTTTAGTTAATAATGCAGGAATTGGAATTTATGGAAAGGTGATTGATCAGACAATAGAAGACATTGAAAAAGTTACATCAACGAATTATTTGGGAATGATTTACTTTACCAAAATATTTTTACCTTCCATGATTAATAATAAGCGAGGTCATATAGTAAATGTTGCTTCTTTAGCAGCTAGTTTTGGAATTCCATGTATGGCTGCGTATTGTGGATCTAAATTTGCAATGTTAGGTTTTTCTGAATCTTTGTCCTATGAATTAAAAAATACAAATGTAGGGGTTACAGTTGTAAGCCCAATTGCTGTAAAAACTAACTTCTTTGATAATGAATCATTTAAAGGTAAAATGCCTCATAAGTTAGGATATGTACTTGAACCCAAAATTGTTTCCAAAGCTATACTTAGAGCTGCATATTCTAAAAGACTTGAAATTGTTGTTCCATTTTTTGTTAGATCTGCTGTATGGTTAAAACATACTTTTCCATATTTAATTAATCCAATAGTAAGTTCTTCCTTTAAAGAATAAAATTATAACTAAATATTAAGACTATTATATAAAAGATATTTTTATTAAACAAATCATGACATATATTTTACTTTATTCGACCTTCTTTTCTAAGATCTGATATTATTCGGATAAGAGTATCATAATCAATATTAATTTCATTTAAGATAACACTATGATCAGTTTTTTTATTTTTCTTTATAAATTTTTCAACTAAAATTTTTTGTTTTTGATAGTTTCTATTAATCATACTCTAAATTAATAGATAGATGATCTTATAAATCTAAAAGATAAGACTAGATAAGCAATTTATTATGTTTGGTATATTTTATTAATGTGAAGAAGTATAGATGCCCTAATTGTATCTCATTAAATTCATTAAAAGTAAACAGAATTCTTGATGGCAGATTATTATTTATATGCGAAAAATGCCACGTATGTTCAGTTTTACCATTTTATAATAACATAGATGAAACTTATTTAGAGTTTTTAAACAGATTTGATAAGGGTTATGTGACTGTTTTTGAGGATCTAAAAATAATACTTGAAAAGGAAAAATTAGTACGGTCTAAAAAAGAAATTAAAAAAATGATTGAAAAAAGTAAAATTAATAACAACCTTATCAATGAAATATTATTTTCAGATTTGGATTATGTCGTTGATATTATAAAATTGGAAGAATCTAAAATTGCAGTAGGAAAAGAATTAGAGGAACTACCTTTAGATGATATTATATTAAGCCAATTAAAGTCAAGAAATATCTCCACCTTGTATAGATTTCAAGAAGAAGCTATGCTCAATATTCTTCGAGATAAAAATACGGTAATCATTGCACCAACCGCCTCTGGAAAAACAGAAGCTTTCTGCCTTCCAATTTTACAAAAAATATATGACTTAAAGAAACAACTAAATAGCAAAATTGTTAAATTCTCTCATAATCAGAATAAGTTTGCCACCAGACAAATCAAAGCAGTTTTTATATATCCTACAAAAGCATTAGCAAGAGATCAACTATCGAAAATAATGGAGTATTCAAATAAGATGGATATTGTAGTAAAAATATTTGACGGAGATTTAAATTCAAATGAAAAGCAAAATTTCTACGAATTTCCTCCAGATATAGTATTAACAAATTTTGATTCTCTACATTACCATCTTTTGAATAATACAAAGCTTATAAAATTGTTGAACGCTTTAGAATTTTTAGTTGTAGACGAAGTTCATTCATATACTGGGATATTTGGATCTAATATCCATTACATTATCAAAAGATTAGAAAGAATCATTAATAATAAAAAATTGCAATTAATTGCTTGCTCTGCTACCTTACCAAATGTTAAAGAATTTTGTGATTTATTATTTTCCCGTGATATGGAAATAGTGAATGGTGTAGGAAAAAAAGGTAACACAAATTTTGCTATTTTATATCCTTCTCTGAGGTCAAATAAATCATTAGTTAGTGAACTTATAAAAAAAATTACTAAGAATCACAAAACTCTGGTTTTTAGTAATTCTCATTTATCTGCAGAATTGATAGCATTTACTTTATCAAAACAAGGGATAAAAATAGGTGTCCATAGAGCTGGTCTTCCACCCAAGAACAGAAAAGTGGTAGAAAATTCTTTTAAGAATGGAATGATAGATGTTATTTCTTCTACCCCGACTTTAGAGTTGGGAATAGATATTGGAGATGTAGATGCTGTAATATCTAATCTGGTACCTATAAACAGACTCTTACAAAGGCTAGGAAGAGCAGCCAGGAAGGGTCAAGAAGGATTTGCTTTCTTGACCTTGGGAAATGACCCGATAAGCCAATATTATAAAAATCATCCTGCTGACTATTTTATTGACGAAGAAATACCGTACATAGATCCTTTTAATCCCATTGTAATGGAAAACCAAATTCTGGCTATGTGTTTTGATAGACCTATATCAAAACATGAATCAAAGGATTATTTAGAAACTCTTACCAAATTGGAAAGAAAGGAATTAGTAATATTTAGTAATGGAAAATATATACCAAATAGCAAAAAATACGATGTACTAAAAAATTATAACATAAGAGGAATTGGAAATGAAGTAGATATTCTTCTGAATGGAAAAATTATTGGAAATAGAAACTTGCCATATGCGTTAGAGGAATTACATAATGATGCCATTTACTTTCTTTCTGGAAGAAGATATAAAGTTAAAAAATTAATACTTGACGAAAAGACAGAAAGAAATTTCGCTGATATAGATGAATTACCAATTAACTATCCCTACTATACAAAATCTATAATGGAAGAGTATCCACAAGTAATAGAGATTTTTGAAGAAAAAGAAATTTATGGAATTAAGTTAAAGTATTGTTCTTTAAATATATATAAAAAAGTATTAGGATATTCAAACATTGAGATTGGAAAAGAGATTAATCAAGGAAAAAAAGTCTTTTTTAATGAACCTATAACCTACAATTATACTACAAAAGGATTTATATTTCGTGTACCAAGCCCTCTAGAAATTTTGAAAATGGTTCAGGAGAAAGAAAAGGTAGAGGTGAGTGGATATCATGCCACTGAACATGTGCTTATTGAAGGAAGTAGTATGTTAACAGGAGGAGCTTCACAGGACATTGGAGGAATTTCATTAGGTGATACAGGAATGATAGTAATTCATGATGGGAGCATAGGTGGAAACGGGGCAAGTAAAAGTCTTTTTGATAAATTTGATTTAGCCATTAACAGGGCTCATTCTATCCTTATAGAATGTCCATGTGAAAATGATGATGGATGTCCTCGTTGTACTTACTCCTATAGATGTGGTAACAACAATGAATATTTACACAAAAAGGCGGCTATAGAAGTACTAACTCGTATTATTAACAGAGAAAAGACAGTTTTATTAGATTTAAACAGTTTTCAACAGGCTCTGATATAGAATAAGAAAGGGATTCTATCCAGATTAGAATCATGGTTTCTATTTTAATCTTTTAATAACTAAATTATTAAGAATTAAATTTTAGCGAATTATCTAATGTATTTTTAGATGATTCAGAGATTATACCTTGAAGAGATTCTTTTGTACTATCAGTTATATTTTTTATTACAGGTGTAATACCAATTTTATCCACGCCCTTTAATACTCCAGTAAAAAAAGTTTCCCACCCTAAACCAATAACAGCTAGAAATAGTACTATGGCAATGAACCATAAAATTATCCCCATATTATTAATTAGTACATTTTATAAGTATATTAATAATTAGTCAGATTTGTTGAGTTTAAAATTATGTAATCTATATTATAGTAAAAAATTCAGTATGTTAATTAGTAATAATTATAATATTAATATATATAAGAAAAATGAATGTGCAAAAAATTTCAGCGGTAACATTAAAAGTTAAAAATATGAAAAATGAATGTCAATTTTATTCAAAAATTCCAGGATTAAATCTATGCTATGGAGGACCTGTTAGCTCATTTACCTCTTTTGAAATGACTGATGAATTCAGCAATTCAAAATCCTACATCAATCTAGAGTTTACAAATGGATTAAAATGTGATACAAATTTTGGGAGAATTATTATTTATTCAAAAAACGTGGATAATCTCTATGACTATTTCAGACACGACCAGGATCTATGTCGTTTAATTACCATTAAAAATAAACCGGTAGATGGACTATGGGGAGAGAGATACTTTCATATTTTAGACCCTGAAGAATATGAATTATCCTTTGCTCAAGTTATAGGTTAAAATTAAATAATCATATTTTATTTTGGTGCACTCAAAAGTTTTTTACTATAAGGCGATATATTAGTAGCTTATATTACGTCGATGAGAATAGCTTTAGAAATTGATATTAGATCATCTTCGGCTCCTAACATCAAAATATAATTTCCTATAGCAACATCATTAGAGAGAGTAAATACAAAAGATATTTCTTTTAATTTATCCTTTTTCAAGTTTATGGATGTTTCGCTAAAAATCCCATAAGAGGTCCCTAACTCACCGCTGGGAGTTAAGGTAGATGATGATATAGGATGAAGCAAAGAATCAGTATGTGTAGTAATCTCTAATTTAATTTCTTTGCTTTCTCCTGGAGTAAGTGTTATTTCATTGTCATCAGTATTAATTGAAAACGGTAATGGGATACTAGTATTAACATAACCAATCTTGTTTTCACTCCACTCGGTGAACCAAATTAATCGATTGGAAGTTTCATCTGTAAGTTGCAATACATTTCCAATACCACAACTATTTTCTGGTAAGTCCGGTTTACATTGTCCAAATTGTTTATTCTGAGACGGAATCCAATATTCAACTAGTTTGAGTTCCTCTGGAAAGAATTTTCCAATTTTGTTACCAGTATGTTCGTTAAATATAATAGAGTTATTTTGTCCTTTTTTCATCCAGTAAGGTAAAGTATATGCTTGACTATCAATTTTATCTCCACCAAAAATTTTTTGTGATGCTGTAGAGGTTATGAACTTTGTTAAGGAATTGTTAATAGGATTTAATTTAACAAATATACTAGTTCCATGGTCACTTATCCAAATACTACCTTTTTCGTCAATTGTTATACCAACAGGAGAAGGAAGATCTCCAAGATCATATTTTTTAAATGACTTATTTGTAATATCATAATTATAAATTTGGCCTTTATATCCAAAAGCAAGAACTGACACCCATACGTTATTATTTTTTTTATCTATTGCAATTGAACCTGTACTGACAAGAGAGGGATCGAAATCTTTATAATCTTCAATAGGAAGTGGTATAGAATCAATTCCATCTGATGTACCAGTTTTCATCAAACTCAAATTTCCGATCCATAATGATTGTGATCTAATTCCTGCAAAGAAAATATTTCCATTGTTATCAAAATCAAGTGAAACAGGATATATAGTACCAAAAGATAAGTTGGTTTCGGGGATTTTAAAATGCTCAAATTCCTTCTGTTGTTTGCTAAATTTCCAAATTAAATTTTGTTTTTCATCAGTAAACCATAAATTTTCATTTGACGGATCAAGTTTAAGGTCCCAAACTTGAGAGGAGTCTATAGGATTATCGCGTGACAGCCAGATGGGTATATCATACTTTGTAAAAATTTGTCTTTCAGGTTGATATAAATTAAGCGATCCCTGCTTTGTCGAAATATACCATAACCCTTCCACACTGTCATCATATATGATAGCCAATGGCATTTCGCATTCATTATTCAATTTTATTTCTTTGACATATTGATTGGAATTAGGCTTAGAGTTGATGCCGCAAAATTGACTTTTAAATTTTTCGATAGCCTGTTGTTTGGAATACTCCATTTGATCTCCAAAGGCTGGAGTTAATATATCATAAAATATAAATTCATATATTAAAAAACTTGGAGAAAAATAAGAATTTAGATTTGATGAAGAAATAAAAATACTTAAGATCAAAAGCGAAGAGAAAAGAAAGACATTATAGCTATTAACTTTACAAAATATATTCATCTACTAATATTAGATTATTAGTCCTTTATATCTCATTAAGAACTGCATGTAAGAATACCAGTATTAGAATCAAAAATATTAAAATGTAATTTTTAACTGGAAAGCAATCTGTTTAGTGTTTGTTCAAAAATTTCATAAGGTAATGCCCCTGGAATTATGGATTCAATAGTATTGTCTTTGATTAGTATAAATGATGGAGTTCCAGATAATCCCATCGATCTAGCAATATTATCATTATTTTGAACAATGCTAGAATATATATTGGATTCTATGCAGTTAGAAAATTGTTCTATATTGGGTATCTGGATATTTTTAGCAAATTGTTTTAGACTATCATTTGTTATCCATCCCGTTCCTTCTCCTTTCCAATTATTGTACAATTCAGAATGATAATCCCAATACTTGCCTTGCTCGCCGGCACAATATGATGCTTCCGCTCCCATACTAGAACCTTTATCTGTTGGAATATCATTTACAATATAGTCTTTAAATATAAAATTAATTTTACCTGATTCAACAAAGTTTTTAATAATTTGTTCGCGTGTTTCATTATGGAATTTTGCACAAAATGTGCATTGATAATCTCCAAATTCAACCATTGTAATATTAGAAGAATTTCCTAATATTGGGACAAAGTCAGCAACAGGTTTTAATAATGAAGAAGAAAATTGATTTAATAACTCTTGCTCATTATAATAATTGAAAGAGGTAAGCATTCTTTCATAAATTGGCAAATTACGATAATAATCTGTATAATTTGAGGTTGATGAAATTATATACAGATTTGTTCCTCGGATTATCCCAACATCTAG
>JAICHH010000075.1 GCA_025922715.1 Nitrososphaeraceae archaeon | reverse complement strand
TCTAATAAAACCTGAAATGTTATTCTTTACTGCAATACGGTATACAAATGGCCTAAAGCCAATGCCCTGTATTGTTCCTTCAATGATTATTCTTGATAACAAATCTTATTTACTTTAAATAACCAAAAAGTACTTTTATCTCTTTAGATCTGTTAATAATATTAAAACAATATCGACATTCACCATTTTAAAAGAACGTAATGGGAACGAGTCAACCAATATCTCAAGAACAGATTCTAGGGTATTGATGAGTATTATCCTTGTAATAACAAAAGAAATGTAACTTATCGTAGATCAACAATTTGATTAGATTCTTCATATATCTCTACGACATCAGAACCAAAAAACAAAAAAATATTCAAAATTGGAAGTACAATAGTCTTAAGTTAATAGTGGAACTGAAGATAATAGTACTATATAATATATGACTATTCCTTCATTAAGTTAATATACCCATATATTTCGCCTGAAAGGAACATAAGGGTATCTGACTGACACAAATAAATCTAATCATGGATGTAAAGGCATAAATCTATATTTATGTAAGGTTTAAGCTTATCAATATGAAAACTTATGATGTGATGTCTGTTGATATCGTTTGTGCAAAGAAAGATGCGACAATTGTAGAGGTGGCAACAAGAATTGTTTTAGGTATATTCAACGGAATTCCCATAATTAACGATGACGGAACGGTAATTGGCATTATAACTAGAATAGATATATTACGTGCAATTAAAGATGGAAAAGATATAAACAACACCCCAATAGAGGATATAATGACGGTTAATCCAATAGTGATTAAACAAAATATAGACATTGAGGAAACAATTGGCATTATGGATAAAAATGGTATTTCCATGATTCCAGTTGTTGAGGATGATGGACGAATAATTGGAATCTGCTCAAGATCTGATATATTAAAGGAAATTTTAAATGAAAGATTTGTAGTCATAGGTAGAAAAAAAACTGCTACAACAACAATAGGCGAAGGCTAAGAATTATGAAAGATCAACATTCTAGAGATTTTGAAAATTCTCATAATGATGTACAAATATTACAAGATAGATTGTTAAAAGAATTATGTTCTCGAGATTACCATTCTAAACGATTAGGTAAACTACCTGTTTTTGACATTGATGATATTTATAAAAAATCATTTAAGGATGTAGAAAAACAATATTTTTTGAAATTTCTTAAATGGTTTGCTCAAGAATCTGGATACGTTCAATTTCTTTATGAAAATACAATTGCCATTACATTTCTTGGCAGAAATTATTGCATCATTTCAAAGCAATACAGATAAACAATAAATACTATTTTTTTATTTATTTTTGCTAAATAACATTTAAATTAACATAAATAAAATATTATCTTCATATTCCTCTAACTCAAACAATTTTTTATCTATATTTTTAATTGCTCTATTGACACATATTATTATTTCAATTTAATTTGATTTTATTAAAATGATGTAATATGTTTCAGAAAGTGCTTAAAAAGAAATATCTATAAAAACAAAAAATTTTATTAATTCTTGTATCCAATTTTTCTTAAAAAATTTTTTCTTTCTATTATGTTATCTTCATCTTCTATTCCTTTAGACTTGTAACCATCTACAATACCTATTATCGCTCTTCCTTGATCTGTTTCTATATAAAGTATTTCAATTGGGTTGGCTGTTGCACAGTAAATATTTACTATTTCTGGAACAGATCTCAGCATTGATAAAACATTAATAGGAAAAGCATTTTTTATTAAAATTATTAAACTATGCCCAGCCGATAAAGAAAAAGCATATCGAGTTGCTTCTTTTTTAAGTTCCTCATCATTTCCATCATATCTAACCAAACATTGTTCGCTAGCTTCACAGAAAGCTATTCCGAATTTAATATTTGGAACACAATTCATTAGGCATTCATAAACATCTTCTACAGTTTTTATAAAATGACTTTGTGCAACAATTATTTGAGTATCTTTAGAAGGTTCTATTTTTATTTTATTTATTTCCAATACTATGTTACATTCAGATATTCAATTAAATCTTTCTAGTTAAATATTTTTATTCATTATATTTTGATTATTATCTCTAATAGTCTTCTTCTCTGCCTTCTTGATGGCAGGATTTACATATACCGCATAATTCACAAGTCCTACTTTTCTCTATATTGCATTTTCTACACATAATTGCAGGAGTATGCATATTAGATTCATGATATTGATGAGGAATACGAATTCTGGTCATGTCTTTTCTTACTATACTCTTGCTCTTATAATTTTGGTATTATAGAATAGTTATTTATTGATATATCTTCTTGTGCTATTATTTTTTTAAAATATAGTGTTATTTTGATTATTAAAAAAGATGAATATCGTTATAATAATAAGAATTACAATCGAGACCATTTTAGTAGATGATCTTCTCATCCATACGTAATTTGTATTTGTCTAGCCCTCTTAAATAAATTTATATCTTTATGATATTTTTCATTCTATTTGTATAGTCCCAATAGAAAAGTTTAATTGGAATGATTTCTATTGCTACTTCTTTTTCTTTTCTTTTAAGCAGATACGTTGTTAAATCTGTAGCTTTGTTCTGTAGATATTTTTCTATAACTGTTTGTAAGATCTCTATTCCAAGTTCTTTTTTAATTATAGTTTTTCCTTGACCTCTAATTCCTCTGTATGGTGGATTTTGAGATGAGATTTCAAAAGCACATTTATTATCTTTCTTTAAATAACTTATTATTTTAGCATTTTCCTGGGTAGCACAATAAAATCGATCGTTTAAAAATTTGAACCATAGCGGAACAATCATAGGCCATCCTGAAGTAGTTAAACATGCTAATCTTAAAGGCACAACAAGATTTACTAGATCCTTTGTATCTCTAGTATTGCTAATCAATTTGTTATTTATATCTATCAATCAAGCTTTATTTAAATTTCATTTAGAATTTCTCACTATCAACAGAAGAATAGACATTTATCTTTTGATTATTTGTTATAATCATGAGAATGACTATGATATTTTTATCATGAACTGATGATTCAGTCTGATTATTTTGTAATAGAGAAACGTTATTTATTGATATATCTTTTTGTGCTATTATTCTTTCAAATATCCTATTATCCTGAATATTGAGAAAGAAGAATATTGCTGTGATAATAATTAAATCAAAATGCATTCTACTAAATAGGATTCTCATTGATGGATATTTGTCTAGCCATCTTAAATAATTTTATAATAAACAGAAAATATTATCAAAGTGAAAGTGATAATAATTTAGTTCTATGGACAGGAACAAAATAAAACTAACTATTTATTTAATCTTAATTTTGAATATTGTGTCATATCTTTATGTTCTTGAATAGGTAAAAAAATTTATTGTTTTATATATATATATTAGAAAACTATTCTAATTGAAATAATTCTTTAAGAGAAAGTATTTACAATATGGTATTATATAAACCACAAGATGCTGATAAAACTGGTAAGATTTATAATAGTATATTATATTATGACAAATGTTATGATTTAAAAATGAAATTTATATCATAACATATGATCTTGGAAATTTAATAATAATTAGCTTAATGCTACGTCAAGGATCATCATCAAGGTAAAACCTATTAATAGAAAAAAAGTTGCAAAATCTATATTACCCCGTTTATGTGATTCGGGAATTACTTCTTCAGCAACCACAAATATCATGGCACCTGCCGCAAAACTCAAGACATAAGGTAGTAATGGTTGAGCTACAAAAACAAAAATCGCTCCTAAAACCCCAGCAACTGGTTCAACTGCTGCAGATAATTGGCCATAAAAAAAACTTTTTCGTGCGGAATAGCCTTCATGGCTTAATGGCATAGAAACAGCAAGCCCTTCAGGAAAGTTTTGTAAACCTATCCCAATCGCAAGAGAAATTGCAGCTCCTAACGTTGCTTCAGGTATACCCAATGATGCTGCACCAAATGCAACACCAATAGCTAATCCCTCTGGGATATTATGTATAGTAATAGCAAGAACTAATAGATTATATTTTTTTAATTTTGTTTTAGGACCTTCTACAGTGACAGGAGGTAGATTTGGATGTAAATGTGGTAATATTTTATCTATTATTCTAATAGATATTCCTCCTAATAAAAATCCAATTGCAACTGGTAGCCATGGTATCATATCTTGTTTTGAAAGTTCTAATGATGGTGAAAGCAGAGACCAGTAGCTTGCAGCAAGCATAACGCCTGCTGCAAATCCTAACATACCATCAAAAAATTTTTTATTTATATCTTTTAACAAAAAAACCAAAGAGGCTCCCACGGCTGTAACAAACCATGTAAAAGATGTAGCAAGTAATGCTTGAATAATAGGATTTAAATCAATAAATGAAAATGATGGTATCATGATAAAAATTAGTAAATATTACCTGTTAATTTTAAAATTTCGATTTTAACCATTGATTTAACAATAAAATTCTTTTTTAGGAATCTTTCACGTTTTAAAATTTTGAAATATCTTATAATTTTGACTTATGTAATATTTAAATCTTAAATAGTATTTTTGTTAATTAAAATTTTATTTTATTTTATTTTGAAGGTATAAATAGAATATTTAAAGTCTCAAAAATGATATTAATATTTAATAGTTCTAAAAAGACTAAAAGAGCATGTTTTTCAAGACTGTTGATATTTCTACAGTAATTTCAAAAATAAAAGATAATTCAGTTTTAGCTATCTCTGGATTCAATATGGCTATAACTCCAGAATATCTCATCAATGGATTATTTGAGAATTATGCAAGACAAGGACACCCAAAAAATATATTCATAATCTCTGATGCGCTTCCTGCAATCCCAGGAAGAGGGTTGGATAAGATTGCTGAAAATTTGTATAAAGATCAATCACAAGAATTTCTCCGGGGAACTCTTATGCCATTCTTAGGATTTTCACCTTGGCTTCAAAAAATGATAATGGATAACAGGATTGAATATTATGGTTGGCCTATTGGTATCGCAGCATATTGGTTTAGAGAAATTGCATCGGGAAGACCTGGTCTAATTACAAAGATAGGAATTGATACATTTTTGGATCCAAGAAGAGAAGGTGCAGCACTAAATGAATTAGGGAAAAAAAATTCAATATGCAAAACAAGTTTAATAGATGTAGGAGGAACAGAATGTCTTTTATATCAAGCACCTAAGCCTGATTTTGCATTTATTAGAGGTTCTACATCGGATGAGTATGGTAATTTATCAATGGAGGAAGAAGGAATGAGAGGATCTGTTCTTAGTATTGCTCAAGCTACAAAAGCTAGACCTAAACAAGGACAAGTCATTGCTCAAGTTAAATGGATTACAAAATCTGGAACAATAAATCCAAGAGATGTTGATGTACCCGGGCCATTAATTGATCATGTAGTAGTTTCACCTAAACAAAATCATTGGCAAAGTGGTACTATAGAATATGATCCTCGCATTTCATATGAAATAGTACCGCCTATTACTAATGCTATCTTTGATAGTCTACCCAAGGTCTCTATGAAAGAGTATGAAAAGATAATAGCTAGAAGAGTTGTCTTGGAATTGCTAGAGTTATTCGAAAAAAAACAACATCCAGTATTAGTAAACTTAGGAATAGGAATTCCGGCATTTGTATCATCAATTACTTTAAAAGAAGAAATATCTGATTTTATAGTAACTATACTGGAGTCTGGCCAGTGGGGAGGAATTGCTCTTTCTGGATATGATTTCGGATTGGCAATAAGTCCATTTGCATTGTCTACAATGCCTGATGTATTTTCTAATTTTGAAGGAGGAATAATAGATGCTGCTTCACTAGGGTTTCTGCAGATTGACAAAAATGGAAATGTGAATCCATCTATTTTACCCGATAAAATCTTTGGTCCTGGTGGATTCCCTGTAATTGCTGGAGGAGCACCTAGAACTTATTTTGCAGGATCGTTTACTGCAGGACAAAGTAAAATTTCTGTTTCAAATAACAAATTACAAATCCAAAATGATGGATCAGTAATAAAATTTGTTGACAGTGTTTACAAAATTGTATTTAGTAGTCATCAGGCCATTAAATATGGCCATGATATTCTGTATATAACCGAAAGAGCTGTTTTTAAACTAAATGCAGATGGAATAATGCTTGAAGAAATTGCTCCTGGTATCGATCTTGATAAAGATGTATTATCAAAAATGAATTTTAAACCTAGATTGGGTAGAGTAAAAGAAATGGATTCGCGATTATTCAGAGACGATAAAATGGGCATTAAGAGTGAATTTTTTCAAAAAATTAAAAAATAGCATGAGAGGAAATATTGGCTTAAACAGTTAAATTTTTTTATTTATTTTCTTTAATAAATTTTTGTAACCTGAGACTTTCCTTCCTTAAAAGAGAATTTGGAAATATTAAACAGTATTTTTAGGTTTATTTGTTATATATATATATTATATCAAATAATAGCCATCTTTTCCTACAAATAAATGACTTTAAAAAACAATAACAAGAAATAACACTATTGCTAAAATAATTTGTATTAATGTCATCTATTGATAACCTAGGAGAGAATGAATTTAAAGATGAGGAATCTAATATTATTGGAAAATCAGAAGATAACGAAGATGAAGAAATAGCTGACAAGATAAAAGATGAGATTAAAAAAGATATGAACAATATAACTCAAAAAGAAAACCAAGACAATAGAGAATCCCCATTTTGTTTTGAAATTACATCAGAAGAATTGAATGAAAAACTACAAAAGAAAACAGGAAATCCCATAATGATTTTTGATATAGGAAATAAGGAAAGATATCAAAGAGAGCATATTCCAGGCTCAAAATTTGCAGTATGTGACCAACAAACAATGAACAGTTTACTACCAAAATTACCAAAAAATATAGACATTGTTTTGGTAGCGGAAGATGAGGATTATACACGAAAGATGGCTCAGATGGCTAGAGAAAAAGGCGGTCTTAGAACACGTTATTTGAAAGGTGGAATATCTGCTTGGAATGATGAAAAAACAGAAAGCCAAGATCCAAAAATATCTGCAAAGGATTTGAAAAATGCAATAGATGAAGACAAAGTAAAGACCGGTAACATATTCTTGCTTGATGTAAGGAATAACGAAGAGTTTAAGCAATGGAGCATTGAAGGAAGCACAAACATTCCTCTAGGTGAGATTTCTAGTTCACTAAATGAATTACCAAAAGATAAAGAAATTGTAACCATATGTCCACATGGTAATAGAGCAGGCATGGCTACTTTCATGCTCCAAAGACAAGGATATAATGTAAAGACATTAGAAGAAGGACTAAAGGGATGGTCTTCTGCAGTTGAGCATTCTTCTCAAGAATATGTTATTGCAAATGGACAGAAAGTAAAGGTAGTCCAGGTAAGAAAGATTGGAAAAGGATGTATATCTTATATTGTGTCTTTAGTAGATAACAATACTACTTCTAATGCTGAGGCCATAGTGATAGATCCTGTATTTCCTATAGATGAATATATACGAATTGCTAATAGTGAAATTGGTGGTAGAGCAAAAATAACCAAGGTATTTGATACACATCTTCATGCAGATCATGTTTCTTCAGCAAGAGAACTAGCAAATAAATTAGATGCACAACTTTATTTTAGCTCCTATGAGGATTATTCACTAGATAGATATCAAAGACAAGGTCAAAAGCAAATTATCTTACTAAAAGAAGGAGATATCTCAACTATAGAAAAAATAGAAGGCAAATCAATGCAGCTAAAGGTTATCCATACACCTGGTCATACTGCAGGAGGGCTTTGCTTCTTGATTGGAGAAAAATTACTATTTACAGGTGATACATTATTTGTAGAGGGTATAGGAAGACCTGATTTAAGAGACAAGGCTGAGGAATTTGCTTCGTTGCTTTACAATACATTGCATAACAAGATA
>JAICHH010000074.1 GCA_025922715.1 Nitrososphaeraceae archaeon | reverse complement strand
CTCAATGTATGAATAGAGTTTTACCAACTATACTTGAACCTGGAGATGAAACAACAGTTCAAACAAGTAGTGGAACAGGGACACAATATAAAGCAGTAGTAGAAGGTGAAGTGAATGGAACTGCCATTTTGTTATATAGTATAGAAGTCAAACCAGCAGGATCTTCCCTAAAAACATTGAATAGTCAAATAATTAAATCATTTACTTTTACTATCCTTCAATAATATTTTTTTATTCAAAGTTTATTACTTCTTTGATTATGAATTGCTTTGGAAAAATAGTTCAATCAAGTTGTATCTGCTTTCCCCATTAACCAAAAGGACTTTTTTTCTATAACTAAAAATTTAAGCTTAACACTTAGATTGTGGCTATACGTGAAATCTGTTCAAACAGATTTTCTTTAACTTTTGACTCTTAATTATAGCCTTAGAGAGAAAAAACTACATACACAAAAGTAGTCTATTTGTTGTTATTTTATTCTCTAAAACAAATTTTTTCGGCGCCGAAAAATTACATTATTTTAATAAATAAGTACTAAATAGGGATACTGAATGAGAACGTTGACCCTCTAGCTTCGCCATTAATTGCATTATTAATAGCCCATATTTTTCCATCATGCTTTTCGATTATACTCTTGGAAATAAATAACCCCAATCCTGTACCACCACTCCCAAGAGAATACGAAGTGAATTTTGTAAAAAGTTTTGGAAAGATCTCTTGATCTATACCCGATCCAGTGTCCTTTATACTAACAATAATCTCATTTTCCTTTCTTTCAACAATAACAGTAATTTGTCCTTCTTTCGTAAACTTGATGGCATTACTTAACAAGTTATGAAGAACTTGAGATAGTCTACCTTTATCTGCCTCTATCTCTATTTTATTGTGGTTACCACCAGGAGACTCAAAGAAAACTTTCACATTATTTCTATTTTTTGTTGTATGTTCATACTCTCTTAAGATCTCTAGTATCATTTCTCTGAGATCGAATTTTTCTGTATTTAAAATTAGAGATCCCCTTTCAATTTTTGCAACGTCTAATATATCATTAGTTAGTTGCAAAATTCTTCTACAATTTCTAATAATAACATCTACAATTTCTTCATATTTTTGAATATTTATGTCTTGTATGTTAGTAATATTTTTTATAGTTCTGAAATGCAATAATTCAGATAAACCTAGTATTGATTGTATAGGAGTTCGGAGTTCATGTGAGGCCACATTTATGAATTCTTCCTTTATTAAGTATTTATGTTGTAATTCTTCATTTGCTTTTTCAAGTTTCTTTGTTAATTCATTTTGTTTTGTGATAAACTTTTTTATAGAGTTTACCATTAAATTGAATGACTGACTTAGATGTGAAAGTTCATCATTGCCTTTGCTTTTAACAGATACATCAAGATTTCCTTTAGTTACCGCAGAAGTTGCAGTAGTGAGAGCAAAAATTGGTTTTAATATTTTTTTACTCAAGTAAATAACAAAAGCAGTAATAACTGCAATATTTAATAGAGCAAAGAGTTCATGCAAAAATATCGAATGTTGAGAACTATTTTTTGCATGTTCACCTAATTTTGTAACAAGTATGTTTGACGAATTCACTAAAGGTAATGCTTCTGTTTGTATTGTTTTAATAAAATCTATTTCTTTCTCTGCTGTAGATGAAGTTGTTGTTGTAACTAATACTGCTGGATTGATTATTTGATTTTCTTTGATTATAGTGTTTGTTAAGGTTGTTTTTAATAATCTCCATTTTTGATAAATATTGTACCAATCATTCAAAAATTCTGACGGCAATGGTTTAAGATCTATGTCTGATATCTTTCCACCTTGTTTTAATACTTCAATGTTTGATTCCAGTTGGTCTATTGCATAATTAATTTTAGAAGAATCGCTATTATTTTCTATAAAATATTCCGTTATACTAAACATAAGATTAGATGTAAGAAACCGATTCTTTCCAGCAATATTTATTGAATTTCCCAAGTAAGTTGATTGGGATTGGTAATAAGTAAGAATGATAAAACTACTAATAATAAAAATAATTTGAATAAAAACTAAGATTCCTATTTTAAAACCTATTTTGGAACGTATAAATTTAAAATTGTCAGCATAATGCTTTAACATGACTAAATACCGTGATGGATGTATTTGGGCATATTCCTTTCTAGTCTATAGATACTTTTAACTGGTAATATTATTTGCATTTTCAGTTTCATTGACTTTGTCTATCTATGCCTTATTTATGACAGTATCATTCTAGTTATAGAAAAGGCAACTTCTATCTTTAACATATATAATCACATTATAAATATTATAGAAAACTAAAATATAGAATTAGAAAGTAGAGAATTTTTTCATCTGATTACACTCTATAGTTATTTATTCATTGCTAATATTTTTCTTAATGTATTAACAACTGTACAGCAATTAAAAGATCTATTACGCCTTTTATTTCCTGAATTATAATATATTTTTATTAATAAATTATAGAGTAAGAGTTGTTTTTGTAAAATTAAATATCCATACAATTCCTGATGTATATTGTTCAACCATTTTTAATATTCTAATATATTTTTTAACTAATTAATTAATTAAATAGCACTACTCAAATATCAACAACAATGACTAGTACTAATATTATCAATAAATTTATTGTATTGAATTCTAAAGGTGAAAATGATATTATTGATATTACAAATAATGTTAAGAAGATATTACTAGAAAGTCGATTGAAAAATGGAATAGTAACACTTTTTGTAGTTGGCTCTACCGCTGCAATTACTACAATCGAATATGAACCAGGACTCCAAAGAGATTTTCCCACTATGCTAGAAAGAATTGCACCAAAGGGAATTGAATATGAACATGATAATACATGGCATGATGGCAACGGTCATGCACACGTAAGGGCATCGTTGATCGGTCCAAGCTTAACTATACCCTTTATTAATGGTCAAACTTCTCTTGGAACATGGCAACAGATTGTCTTTGTAGAAATGGATACAAGAAGTAGGAAAAGAAAGATTGTAGTTCAGCTAATTGGCAATGATTAATACAGATACATAAAGCAAATTATTATTAAATGAATTCAAATCGCCTATTTTGATAAATTAACTATCATTCATACCATACACACACAGAGACACACAGACAAAAAACAATATTACAAAGATTATGCTAATTTCCTTAAGAATAATCCATTTGTCTAGCATCAAATGAAATTTTTATGGAATAGGATGGTTGATGGATGTTCTAAATCTGATGGTAATGGTAGTCTCTATTGTTTACGATATGCAAATATTTGTCCAATTTTAGTAATTGAAATAAGAAAATTATTATAGAAATAATACTTACAGTATTCCCATATCTATATAACTTCTGAGCACCTTTTGATATTCTGGAATACTATTTGTAAGATTTATTAGAAATATTTATTTTTCATTAAAAACTTAAAATTCTATTATAAAAGCTATAATAAATATAATTTATCTACAACTATTATATACAATATTTAATAGGCTAATTCATGTCAAAATCTACTATTGATATAACGAATCAAAAATTCATTTTGGAACTAAATGCTGCTCTTGCTATGGAAAATGCAGGAGTAGAGAGATTGCAGACACGAATTGAAGAAACTAGTTTGCCAGAAGCAAAGCAACGGTTAGAACATCATCTTGAAGAAAGTCAACAACACCAACAATTATTGCAACAGTTAATTTCTAACATGAATGGTAATCCTACCTCGGAAAAATTAGGATTACCATTGCCCTCGTATCCTCAAGATATGAAGGCAATGATGGATAAAACCATGACAAAACAGGAATATGAATTAAAACGATCTGAGGAAGATATGATTATAGAGAATGCAGAAGTATGTTGTTATCTTATGATGATACAAAAATGCCAAATGGCTGGTGGAATTTTTCTGGATGCAATAGGACCATTATCAAAAATTATGAACGATGAACAGGAGCAAGCTGATTGGATAAAGACTCATTCACCTGGCATGCTTGCTCAGTTATGGCCAAAGATACAATCAGCTGTTGCTGCTAGTGCTCCTCCTTTCTCCTTATAAAAAAGTAAGAGGCCAATATTAGAATGAAAGCATTAGTATATCATGGGCCATGGGATGTCCAAATAGACGATAAACCTCAACCTACTATACAACATCCAGAAGATGCAATATTGCGTATTACATCAACTGCTATTTGTGGTTCTGACCTTCATCTTTATCATGGTACAGTACCAGGAATGCAACCAGGGCAAACATTAGGCCACGAATTCATGGGAATAATCGAAGAGATAGGCCCAGAAGTACATGAAGTACAAGTAGGCGACAGGGTAGTAGTCCCTTTTAATGTTAATTGTGGTCATTGTTGGTTTTGTAAAAATAACATGTGGTCTCAGTGTGATAGGGCTAATCCCAAAACAAAAGAGATAGGAGCGGCTTATGGTTATACCCAACTATTAGGGGGATATGATGGTGGACAAGCAGAATATGTACGTGTACCATTTGCTAATGCGGGAGCCTCACTAAAGGTTCCTGAAGGGATTAAAACTGATGAACAAGTACTATTTCTTAGCGATATACTTCCAACTGGTTACTTTGCCGCTGACATTGCAAATGTGCAGCCAGGCGATGACGTTGCGGTATTTGGCGCAGGTCCGGTTGGATACTTTGCAGTTCTGAGCTCCTTTTTAAGAGGAGCTGCTCGAGTCTTCTCAGTGGATCATTGGCCTATGCGTTTAAACAAGACAAAAGATTTGGGAGCTGAGATCATTAATTTTGATAATAAGGATCCAGTTGATATAATAAAAAAAGAAACTAATGGAAAAGGAGTCATTTGTATAGATGCTGTTGGATTTGAGGCTGTAGGACATATGGCAGGGAATATTAGTGATGGTAACGGTGGACTAATTAATAGTAACAGCCTCAAAAGTGGTAATAATAATAACAGTAACAAAAGTACAAATCATGATCATACTAAGATAACTAACCCTGAATATAATCCAGTAAATCCCTTGCAAGTAATTACTTGGATGGCACAAGTTGCAAAAAAATATTCTACTATATCAATACCAGGAGTATATGGATCAGGCTATGATCAATTTCCACTAGGACTATTGTTTAACCGTAACATTCAGATTACCATGGGACAATGTCCTGTCAAAAAATATAATGAACGCTTGCTTCATCTCATTGAAACAGGACGAATAGACGCAACGAAGGTTATAAGCCATACGATGAAACTTGATGATGCACCTAAAGGATATGGTGGCTTTGACAAGAAAAAAGATATAATGAAGATTGTTCTAAAGCCGTAGGAATACAGATAGCACTTGTGAAAATACCATTCTTATATTATTTAATGGTATATAGTTACTGAGTTGGCAGATAGAGTACACAACATATTATGGTAATTTATATAATTTTTTACAATGGAGTGGTTTCATCTTCCCATCTTATGTATTTCCTATTGGATAGGAGAGAGTGGTCAAAATCATATAAATTCAAAAAAGCGTGAATAAAGCAACAAATACAATGGCAAATGAATATGAAATTTATAATGAAGTTATCATTATATTTATATGAGTATTATGATGGATTTAACGGGTAAATATTATACCAATTTTCTTAAATGTATATATGATATGAATACTATTTAATAATATGTCTACCCAAGCAGAACAACAAAAACAAACATCCAATGCACTACAACCTGGTACTACTGCACCAAACTTTACTTTACGTACTACTCCAGATAAGTCTGTATCTTTGGATCAATTTAAGGGAAATCCAGTAATTCTTTTATTTTATCCAGCCGACTTTTCTCCTGTCTGTGGAGATGAAGTATCTTTATATAATGAAATTTTACCTGAATTCCAACGCTTCAATGCCGAGGTTATTGGAATCTCAGTTGATAATATTTGGTGTCATATTGCTTTTTCAAAGCACAAAAACTTACGCTTTCCGTTGCTTTCCGATTTTGAACCTAAAGGAAATGTAGCACAAAAATATGGTGTTTATCGCAAAAATGATGGGGTCACAGAAAGAGCTTTATTCTTAGTTGACAAAGATGGTGTAATTAGGTTTAGCTATGTTTCGCCAATAGGAGTCAATCCAGGCGCTGATGGAATCTTGAAGGCCTTAGAATCTCTTCCTCAATCTACAGAACAAAAAAGAGATACACGTACATAATGATGGAACTAGAACTGACTTTACCTGTAAACAGTAATCGGGATCATGTGCAGGGACCTCAAAAAGCACCTGTAACTTTACTTGAATATGGAGATTATGAATGTCCATATTGTAGACAAGCTAATCTAATAGTAGGCAAGGCGGTTCAACAACTTGGAAATAAGATGTGTTTTGCATTCCGCAATTTTCCACTAACTCAAATCCATCCCCATGCTCAACATGCTGCTGAGGCCGCTGAATGTGCAGGTGCTCAGAATAAGTTTTGGGAGATGCACGATATATTGTATGAAAATCAACAAGCCCTAGAAGATGAGAATTTAGTAGAATATGCAGGGGTATTAGAATTGGATATGCCTAGATTTCAAGATGATTTCTATAACCATACTTTTGCATTGCGGGTACGTGAAGATTTTCTTAGTGGGATAAGAAGTGGTGTAAATGGTACTCCAACTTTTTATATTAATGGCATGCGTTACAATGATTCATGGGATCAAGAAACTCTGACTAAAACACTTAGAGATATTATTAACGAAATCGTATAATTATTAACTTATTATCGATTAGTCATAGCTGGCTTTAATATGTTATTACTTATTCCAACTGCTCATTCTATACAAACTTCTATTTATAAAACAAATTATATAGTGATTGGAAAAGAGTGAGACGGTTTAAGAAATTTGAGCTAGTTAAAATGAAAAGCTCTATTTCATTTTATCTCAAGGTGATGGTGCTGATACAAAAGATACTGAAGTAATTGATATAAATAACAAATTAAATTTGAAATTATTATTCAGGAGCAAGTACCAGAGACATTCATATTTCTCAGATGATGTTTTTGCTTCACAAGTAGACCCAAAGATTGAATACAGATGGAGCATGATATGCAACTAATATTTTTAGTTAATCATGTTGTTAAATGAGAGTTCATTGGAATTTATTTTATATAAATCATATAAAAACAGGTATAAGATTTATATATTTGATTGTCTATTATTATAATAAATACAAAAAAAAATATGCAATCCATAATTCAATGTGAAATATGTGATCCTAGTGAATCCAGAATGATTACCGATGTTGAATCGGGAGAAATAATTTGTAATAGGTGTGGTATAGTTGTAGTTAAAAATTTGGAAGATACTACGAAGATATGGCATAAAGCTGAAGATGATAAAATTGATACAAGCAATGGTAATCCTTCTTCTTTAACACTTTACGATAAAGGCCTTACGACAAGAATAGGCAATACAAACAGGGATGCCAGTGGTAATGTCATCAATTCTATGATGGTGACACGTCTAAATAAAATGAGATATCAAGATAAAAGATCTCAAATTAACACTTCTGCTCGAAATTTAGGTAGGGCATTTAGACAATTAGATTCATTAAAAGATAAAATGAGTCTACCAAACGCTATTATAGAAAAAACAGCATATATCTATAGAAAAGTACAGGAAGCTGGATTAGTCAGAGGTAGAAAAGTAAATACAGTATTAGGCGCTTCACTATATATCGCTTGTAGAGAATTTGAAATACCAAGAACATTAAGGGAAATAGCTTCAATTAACAATGAAAAATATCGAGAGACCTCTAGAGTTTACCGTCAAATAGTTTTACATTTTGGTAAACAAATACCACAAATAGACGTGTTTCGATATGTAGAAAAAGTAGGAAAAAAAGCAAAACTTGAAGAAAAAAATATACGTGATGCATTAAGGCTGATGAAAAAAGTTCAAGATGCAGGATTGAGTGCAGGAAAAGAACCTATGGGGATAGTTGGAGCAGTTATATATCTATCACTTCCTAAAAGTGACGAGAGTATCAGAAAAAGAACTATTACACAAGCAGTAATTGCAGATGCAGCTGGAGTATCTGAGGTTACAATTCGAAATG
>JAICHH010000073.1 GCA_025922715.1 Nitrososphaeraceae archaeon | reverse complement strand
GTTATGTAAATACCTTTACTATTCATACAGTCCCTCCTGAAGGATTTGAGGATGTTGACAGTTATGCTTGGGTTGTTTTCACTCTAGATGATATTTTACTCCGGGCGTCAGGATTTTTACCTGATACCAAAAAACCATCTGATCTACCTATTGGATCAAGAGTTAAAGTCCATGGTTTTGATCAGAAACATGGATTAATTTTGGAAAAACTTTAATCTCTTTTAATATGTTACATTTGAATTAGTTTATAATCTCTAACTAAACTTTATAAAATCAATTGGTCTAGTTAGATTAACTCTAACCTTAACATTCTATTATTTTATTAAAAAAAATATGGAAAACTATCCTCAGTTAAAGACAAAGCTCTCTAATGCAAGTACTGTTGTTAACAATCAACTTGCAAAGCTGAGGATACTGGATAGTCGATTTAATACCCTAGATGCTGACTTACGTAATAAAGTAATTATAAATATAAAACATGGTGATAATGTACGTGCAAAAGCCTTAGCAAATGAATTAGTGCAGATTAGAAAAATTAAACATACAACTAAAAAACTATTGATGAGTTTAGAAGTCATAGTAATAAGATTTTCTACGGTATCAGAATTTGCTGAAATTCTTGATACTATTAATCCAATGATCGAAACAGTTAAGGACGTTAAGAATGATATAACTAGAACAGTTCCCGCTGCTACCAGTATTATTTCGGAGATGTCCACATTAACATCAGAGGTATTGGTACAGGCAAATGTGAATGTGAATACCAATGATATCTCTATCCCGGTTAATTCTGATGCACTTGAAATTCTTAATGAAGTACAAAATATCATGGAAGAAGAAACAAAGTCAAAGCTTCCAGACATACCTAAGAGCATTCACCATACTTCTGCTAAATTTACCTCAAAGAAAAATGAACTTTCAACTAAAAATTCCAAAGTATTATTGGAAGCTTAATTCAAAGATTATTCCGATCACTATCCATTACATCAATTGTATAAAAAACTTTACAAAGTAGTTTTAATTACATGTTATTCATAACCGGTGCAATGGAGCGAGTACAATCACAAATAGTTAATAAGACAGGATCCAAACGTGGAAGTATTCTGGAATCCGCCTCGCGAAGGGTCAGAATGATATTTTCTGTTATGGCTAGCCCAAATCGTATAGATATTCTTCGAATTCTTTATTCTAAAGGTCCTTTGACTTATTCTGAATTAAAATCTCTTGCCGGCTTCAAATCAAAAAAAGAATCAGGCAAGTTTGCATATCATTTAAGAAAATTACTACGTCAATCCTTAGTATCTCTTAATAAAGCAGAAAGACGATATACAATTACTAACCTCGGTAAACTGGTATTAAGTCTAGCCCGTCAAATTGAAGAAAGATCTATTATTGAAAGTGGTAAACTATATGTGAGGACTACAAAACCCTCAATTGAAGAATTCGATTCCAATAAAATAATCCAATCTTTAGTCAGAGAAGCTAATATGCCCTTAGAACTTGCTCATAAAATTACAGAAGAGGTAGAAAATAAAATTTATAAACTTCAAACGTCTTACCTTACCTCTTCACTTATAAGAGAAATGACTAATTCAATATTAGTTGAGCATGGCTATGATGATTATAGAAATAAGCTCGCTAGGTTAGGCCTTCCGCCATCCGATATGGTATCTATTATTCATGAAACTAGTACTACTAATATGGAAATTCCTGATCTTGTTGTTAAAACATCAGAGTCAATTTTTACAGAGTATCTTTTGAACAGTTCTCTACCAAAGGATATTGTTGATATGCACTTGACTGGAGAGATCAATATAGGTAAAAGTGGATTCTGGAATATTATTCCTGATGCACTGTTTATTGATATCAATTCTATAATCGATATTTTCGAAGATATTAAAGGTCGATATCTAACAGTCTCTAGGATCTTTCAGTCTAATACTTTCCAAACACCATCATCTGTTGTTTCAATTATTCTTTCTTTATTAAGCCGAGAAGCCTCAAGAGAAATTGTTATTGAAGGATTTTTAGACTTTATTCAAAAGAAAAGTGAAACAGGCACACTTTTGAAAGATAATATAGAAAACATTTTCTTTTTAACTTCTACTATATCCTCCTATGGATCATTCTCTCCTCGTATTACATTTTCTATTAAAGTGAGTGATGATATTTCTCTTGTTAATTACCTTTTAGAGGGATATGAAAAATATATAAGCATTACAGCGGTTCCCACAATCGCCCTATCCTTTGTTTATGATGATCTTGCTTGTATTGATCCTTTTATGAATAAACTTATCCAACTTGCCAAATCAGGAGGGATAATATCGTTTTCAAAAAAGAAAGTTCGCGGAAGGTATGGTTTATGTAAATCTGAAGAAATGCCAAATACAAGTACAGTTGTGGTATTACAATCGTTATCAATTAATCTTCCACGAATAGCATATCAATCAAATAAGGATGAAACCTATTTCAGGGCAAGATTGGCAATATTATTAAAGCCTCTTCTTTCTATAATAAGGCAGCGTTTTCTCTCAATTTTGAATCTTATTCAAAATGGAACAATTCCTATAGTAAGTCAAACGACATCTAATTTGCAATTAGGGAAAATTGATGCTATGGTGAATCTAGTAGGAATTCAGGAATCTGTTTACGATATTCTGGGATATCATCCTGAAAATAACGGTCATAATGTGATAAAAAAGGTCATACAAACTGCTGTTGATATAATCAATGAGAAAGGCAAAGAAAACCAAGGAAATGCAGAAATTAGGATAACAATGCTAAAAGACGATAGTACATTTCGATTTAAAGATTTGGATATTGAGAAATATGGAAAATCATTAACGATTAATAATAACAAAAATAGGAACTACTCCCAAGGATTAATTATCGATGGCGAAAAAATCGTTTCAAATTCCCTTGATTTGGAGCCGATAATAGAATATTATTCATCCGTTGAAGATCTTTTAAAAGGAGGCGTTTCTATTAATTTGGATATCACCAATGTTAGTAATATTGATGATGTAAAAAAGGTTATTAGATCATCTGCAAAGCTTCCTTTTTTTTATCTTGCTCAGAATTTCTCGATATGTAATATCTGTGGAGAACGTTTTTTTATCTCAGATTTAAAAATTTGTAAGAAATGTGATTCTTGTAAAATTTCTTCTATTTTGACTTAATTATCCCATTATTTTTTCTTGAACATAGTCACGTTATGTTGACAATAACAAAATAATTCAAGTAATTGTTTTTAGTTATAATATTATGTACAAACTAGAGATTTAAGTAAATAATTTATTGATAGAATTTTTAGCTAATTAAGTTGCATAATCATAAAATTTAAGTGTTATATCATTTAAGATATTAATTGAAATTGGACGGAGAATTGTATGGGAGTATCAGAAATAGATAAAACTAAAAATAAATCTGTATTTAAAATAAAGAAACGAGATGGTAGAGTAGTCAATTTTGATGAATCAAAGATAGCACAGGCAATTTATAAAGCTTTAATTGCAACAGGCAAACCTAATTTTCAATTAGCAGAGCAACTAGTTAATAAAGTTTTAAAAAAAATGACCCTAAATATTACTTCATTTGATAAATCTTTCATACCAAGTGTTGAGGATGTTCAAGATATAGTTGAGTCAATTCTTATTGAAGAGGGATTATCTGATACTGCAAAAGCTTACATTCTTTATAGACACGAAAGAAGGAAAATAAGAGAAGATAAAATAAAAATCCTAAATAAGAAAAACCTTGATGAAATCGATAAAAATTTTGATATAAATTCTCTACGTGTCTTATCTTCGCGTTATCTTTTGAGAAATGAGAATAATGAAATCATTGAAGCTCCTAAGCAGATGTTTGAACGGGTTGCTATTCTGGTGGCTATTACTGATCTCTTACATGACCCACTCATCTTTCATCTAGCCGGTGGATACGATCAAAATACTACAGAAGCCACTGCATATTATAATAAGATAAGTGACTTTGACCTTAAACTAAAGATAGGATCATATTATTTAAACAAATATCATTTCGAATCAATAATTCGATTATATACACAGTTAGCTTCTAAGGGACAGATGAAAACTTCATTTAAAGATCTTTTAAAATTAATTTTCCAAGGAAAGTTTAGCTCATATGAGGACCGAGTAAAAGAATACTATGATTTAATGGTATCCAAAGATTTTCTTCCTAATACTCCTACTTTAATGAATGCAGGAGCTCGTTTAGGACAACTTTCGGCATGTTTTGTTTTGGATATGCCGGATGACATGGAAAAAATCATGAAAACATCTTCTGATGCAGCTATGATTTTTAAATCTGGAGGGGGTGTAGGTATTAATTATTCTGATTTGAGACCCGAAGGTGATATAGTTGCCTCTACTTCAGGAGTTGCTTCTGGTCCTGCTTCCTTTATGCGTATTATAGATACGATTACAGATGTTGTTAAACAAGGTGGCAAAAGACGTGGAGCAAATATGGGGATTCTGGAAGTTTGGCATCCCGACATTGAAAAATTTATTACTGCAAAAACAAAACCTGGTATTTTTGAAAATTTTAATGTCAGTGTTGGATTATGGGAAGATTTTTGGAAGGCACTTATTAATAAGAATAATAATAATAAATATACTCTTAGAAATCCTCGAACCCATGAGCCTATCAAACAGATAGATTCTCATCAACTAATTGATCTTATATCATTAAGTGCATGGAAAAGTGCAGAACCCGGCATTATCTTCTTTGATAACATAAATAAATATAATCCATGTATTAAAGCAAAAGAAGGACCCCTTAGAGCTACTAACCCTTGTGGAGAACAATCATTATATCCATATGAATCTTGTAACCTTGGATCCATTAATTTATCAAATTTTGTAAAACGTAAGGCAGATGGAATGTATGAATTTGATTGGGCTCGATATGAACAAGCTATAAGACTCTCATCAAGATTTTTAGACAATATTATAGATGCAAACAAATATCCTGTTAATGAAATAGATTATAATACAAAACTTACAAGACGAATAGGATTAGGAATCATGGGAATAGCTGATCTTTTATTTTCATTACGAATTCCTTATGCTTCTCAAGAAGGGTACGAGTTCATGAACAAACTTGCTGAAACATTAACTTATTATAGTATGGAAGAAAGTGTAGCAATTGCTAAATCAAGAGGTTCGTTTCCATTATTCAAAAAAAGTGACTATTTAACAGAAAAAATTCCTGTAGCTGGCTATTATGAAATACCGAAACAAAATCAATCTTATGATTGGGATTCTTTAATTGAAAAAATTCAGAAAAACGGAATTCGTAATGCTTGGACTACCACGATAGCGCCCACTGGGACTCTCTCTATGATAGCAGATTGTTCTAACGGAGTAGAACCAGTCTTTGCATTAGTTTTTGAAAAACGAGTTACTGTAGGTAGATTTTTCTATACTAACAAAATATTTGAACGTGTATTAAAAGAAAATGGCCTGTATAACGATGAAGTCTTAACAAAAATTGCAAATAATTACGGATCAATTAGAGGATTAAATGAGATACCAAAATGGATGCAGTCTTTGTTTACCACAGCAATTGATATTCATTGGACAGATCATATAATGGCTCAATCTGTATGGCAAAGATGGATAAGTAATGCTATAGCAAAAACTATTAACATGCCAGGTGATGTTACCGTTGAGGACGTCAAATCATCTTATCTACTTGCACATGAGCTGGGATTAAAGGGAGTCACTGTATATCGGGATGGCTCACGAAATGAACAAGTTTTACATATTACCGGAACTAATACCTTAGAAAAATCGTTTATTGTAAAACCTAGTAAGTATGTCAAGGACTATATTCAATCACAACTAAAAGAACCATATGTCATTCAATATGTTTCTAAACTAGTTGATACGAAGGATGTTGAAGTAACTGATGATATTATAGACGACATCCCATTATCGACACTAGAAATACATAAAGATATAGAACATACAGAATTCATACAAAAACCTCTTCCAGAAATCTATGAGGAAGAGATTTGTCCATCATGTAAATCTAAACTTATCATTACTGAAGGTTGTAATATGTGTATTGAATGTGGATTCAGTAGTTGTGTATCAGGTTAACATAGATAAGAAATCCTCCTACTTTTATTTGGAACAATTAAAATTATGGCATTTTACCAACTATTACTTTAATTATTTCTAAAGATAGGAACTAAACTAATACCAAAAATTCAGAACAGATTACAAATAATTAAAAAGGATCCTCATTTAATATCAAAGCCAATAAAGCCGAACGTAACTCCTTTCCATATGCCGCTTGTTTAAAATAAATTGCATTCTTAGTATTATCTATAGTATGCGAAATTTCATCTAGTCTTGGTAAAGGATGCATTATTGACAGTTCAATTTTGGCATTGTCTAATATTTTTTCATCTATTCTATAAGTGCCTTTTACTTTTTCGTATTCTTGAGTATCAGGAAACCTTTCTTTTTGTATTCTTGTAACATACAGTACGTCAAGTTGGGGAATTATATCATCAAGATAATCGTAATGCTTAATATTCATGATCCCTTCAAATTCAAAAATAGACTCCTTTCTAATTGCCAAGCTAGGTGGGGAAATTAAATGTACATTTACACGATAATTTTTTAATCCATATAATAGAGAATATACAGTTCTGCCATATTTTAAGTCACCTACTATTCCAATTGTCAAATTATCTATCCTACCTTTTTCCTTAAAAATCGTATACAGATCAAGCATTGCCTGTGTAGGGTGTTCTTCACTTCCACTTCCTGCATTAATAATCGGACTAGACGAAAGTTCAGCTGCATATCTGCTGGAGCCATCCCTTACATGTCTAAGTACGATAACATCAGAATACAAATCTATTATTCTTATAGTATCAGCCAGAGATTCACCCTTTTCTATTGATGAAAATTTTGAATCAAAAATTCCTATTGAACTTCCTCCCAGAGATGCCATTGCAGCTTCGAAACTCATTCTGGTTCTAGTACTTGGCTCATAGAAAATATAGCCCAAAGTCCTTCCTCTACCTAGTTCACTTTTTTCTTCAGGTTTTAAATGCTGAATTTTATCCGTTGAATCAAATATAAACTCTAAATCATCTCTCGAAAAATCTCTAATTGAAACTATATCTTTGTCAAAAAAATGATTTTTACTAGGCATAAATTAAAAGAGAATAAGGCTTATTTAATAAATATTTTTTTAATAAATTTAGACGAGTCAGATTCAATATAGAATGAAACATTTACGTTCAAATATTATTTTATTTATCTGTGTGTTTGTAGGAATTCCTGACAATTAGCCTGACGATTCTAATAAATACCCTGTCTTTCTTTTTTCCATTATTGAATTAAAAATATCTCTTTCATTCAAGACTGAAATTCCCGTTTTATTGCCAATAATTTCAATTAAAATAATCCAATCAGGATTCTCTAATGAAACTTTATTCCTAAGGTTATTTGCAATAGATGATATAATTTCTTGACTTCTTAGTGATGTATGCCTTTTTTCTACTGAGATTCTAAATGAATCATTTACTTTTATTTTCTTCATTGCAAGGTTTTCCGCTTCTCTTTCAATATTTTTAAGATCTGTAGAGAGAGTTCTCTCGATAGGTATCACTCTTAGAATATATCTAAATTGCCATGGTTCTTCTGTCAATAGTTCCTTGAATTTTGTTATTAATTCAAATGGATTTAAATTAGCTAATGCAAGTATTAGACCTGATATATTTTGGATTTCTATCATTTGCGCGTCAATATGAAATCGTTGCAGTATTACCGTTAATTCATCAACAGCGTCATACTCTCTATGTCTGTAAGTAGTAACCAATAAATTAAAATTCATTATTTTAATTATTATAAAATTTCGTAAATAGTTTCCGATTTTATGACCCCCTCTCTCACTATCTTGATATTTGAAGTAGAGACATCAACTATTGTTGAACCTTTTAAAGAAGACTGACTATTAGGTTTCTTCTCGTCTCCAATTACTATCGCATCATATCCAACCAGTTGAGATTTCATTACTTCCTTAGCATAAAAACAAGATTTTTTATTTGAGATATTAGCACTGGTACCAACTAAAAAGTTGCAATATTTTAACAAATTTAATGTTTCTATTTTATTGGGAATTCTCATACCAATTGTTTGTTTACCCGCAGTAATTATTTTTGGAATATTGTTATCTTTTAAAGT
>JAICHH010000072.1 GCA_025922715.1 Nitrososphaeraceae archaeon | reverse complement strand
TTTGGTTGCAGATGTTAAAATGCAAGAAGCAATTGAGAAAAAAATGATTTTGTGGGTAGACTCTATTATAATTTTAGTGTATTACTTTGTCTTCCACAATCAATGGCATATTGTAATTAAGCTACAGGGGCTGCTATAACCATTTCAGCATTTAAAAGATATTCAAGAGAAGCAGGATTCTCAAAAATTGAAGTCTTGCCAATAGATCATTTTATGTGGGAATTTTATACATTGACACCATAATACAAGATTGTGGTTAAATTATTTTTATTCTTAAAATTGTTATAAAATAAAAGAAATATCTTAATGAACACCATCATTAGTAACTACTTAACCCTTAAGAAATGTATACTATTCTCTAATAGAGCATTTCCTTCCAACATTGCTTAGATAGTAGCAATAATTTAAAAAAATGTATTTTTGCAGAATCATAAATTAGGTTATTTTACTGTCTCTTTAATATTTGGAATCAAGATAAAGTTTTTAGGATTGATATATAATTAAAATATTAATCAGGTATTCCGCCAATACAGGCACAATAGTCAAATTCGTCTATTCGGGAATTACAATAAATGCAATATCCATATCTATTATAATCTACATCACTAGAATATTTTCCAAAATTCTTAAAATGATCATCTAATTCCTGTGGAATATTATCAATAGAAATATCAGGATCCATATCTTATATTAGTTAAAATAATTAAAAAATATTATAAAATTTTCAATTATAACTAAAATTTTTTATTTATTATTTATTATTCTCTTGGAAAAAATAGTCAATGAAAGTTCCTTAAATATAAAAAAAGGGAATGAATTGAACAGTTGTGTATATATATCAATCATTCTTAAAGTATTTGCTGGAGGATTGTATCTTCCTGATCTTGTATCATGAATATTATTTTCACTACTCCTAAAGAGAGAGTTTGAATCTCAAGCAATAGAAGTCTTATGTACTCTTGCTAAATGTTTTGCTTTTAAAGTCCCTATAATAGTTATCATAATAAAATTTAGTATATCAAGGGTTCTTTTAGATAAATTATTTATACATTTAATCTAAATCAATACATTAAGGTTTATCTTTTATATTTTAACTTATGGAATCTTAATTTTAATTTCTATTTTATTCTTAACAATAATTCAAGATAGAGGCTGACATAGTACAAAAAATAAGGTTTTAGAATATTTTAATAGAGTGTAGTATCTATAATTATAATTTACCATGCCTTTTAATAATTAGTTGTTGTACTTGCATAGATAGGTAACAGATTCACTTACCAACATGGGTAACACTTTCTTTTATCTGCTTGATTATCTTTTTACTACTGGAATTATTTAATCTTCCTTTAGAAAGGAACATTTCCAATGGAGTATAACCATTGATTCCACCATGTTCTCTTTCTTCATTATATGCTTTGACAAACATAGAATACATTTTCTTACCTTCTTCTACATCAGAAATATTTTCTACTGCCAGAAATTCATTTTTGACTATCTTGTTATACGCCTCAATCTTTCCTTGTAGTTGTGGATATCTGGCAGGTATGGGTTTGTCTTTTATATTATTCTTTTTTAGGAAACGTCTGAATATTTTGGATTTAAACTGCTTACCGTTATCATGCATTACCTTGTTAGGCTTACCATTTTCTACAATGTAATCTTCCAGTACATCTATTACATCTACACTTCTTTTTCTATCCAACCATTCACTTGTTACCTTTCTTGAACAATCATCTTCGCAACTAATAAAATAGTTCTTTTGAGCACAGTTCCCTATGTAAAATGGTCCCAAAATATCCATCTGTACCATTTGATTGGGTTTTTTCATTGCAAATCTTTTGTACTGCCTATTCCTGATCTTGCATTCTAGGATATTCAGACCATGCCTTTTTAGTATCTTGTAGATGGTTCTTGTACTGAGTGATATCTGCTTTAGACGCTTTAACCTAAACCTGATACGATTACATCCAAATCTTTTGGTTATACGTAAATTTAGTATATCCTGTTCTATTTCATTTGTTACTTTTACTGGTTGTATATTGTGTGGTTTTCTACTTTTGTCCAATAAACCATTTATTCCATTTTCTAGGTACCTGTTCTTCCACTTGTAGTATGATTTTCTGGATATTTGATACCTAGCACAAATATCAGTTACAGTATCACCAACAGTAATCCATTCTTTTTCATGAATTAAATTATATTTTGTTTGTAATTCTATTTTATATACACTTCCTAGCAGACTACTAGAAAGTGTTACCTATGTTGGTAAATGAAATTGTAACCTATGTTGGTAAGTACAACAACTAGAAATAGCAATTTATTAAATTATTTTTGTTGCATTATCGATTGATAACTCCCTTCAATTTTTCCATCTTTGAGTTTTGTCAAAGCTTCACTATATTGATCGAGATTTTCCCTATACAATAAACTTTATAATTCCTTTTTGAGCATGACGTACCAATTCTAATAGTTCTTCACGTATTCCAGTATATGACCCACTATTAGATTATAAGCTTTAGTAGACAAAATAGGAAGATTTAGTTTGACTTGTTCGTTTGTAGATTTATTTCTTTTAGATACTCTTCTAATACTTTATCTAATGCTACAGGATTATGAAGGATTAACCAATGACCTTCTCCTTCAATAATTTTTAAATTAAATTTTGGAATTTCTTGTTTCATCTTCTTCTTCAAGTTCATGAATACATCATCCTCGCTACCAACTATTCCATATAGTTTACAATCAGCATTTTTCAAAATGTTATTTATATCATTAGGCATAGTATGTAATGCATTTCTGGCAGCAATAAAGCCTTCAACAGATGTTTTTGTAAATATTTCCTTGAAGTTTTTCCATTCTTTTTCATCTTGAAATGCTTTTTCTTTTTTATATTTTTGTTGGCGCTCATATTCTGCTACTGCATCCATACCCTTTGTAGTAGCAAGTTCTATTGCAACAGAATCTTCAAGGGCATCTTCAGGTATAGGTATTGAGGATCCACTTATGAATATTATTGCATCTATCTTTTTAGGATTATGTTTTGCATATACTGCAGCTATTTTTCCGCCTATGGAATGACCAATCAAGGTACATGTTGTAATTTTTAGTTTATCCAATAATTGATCAAGATCATTAGCTAAATCATCCATTGTAAAACTATCACTTTTTCCCATACTGGATCTATAATGTCCACGTATTTCATAAGCTATTATTCTATAGTTTCTTGAACGTAAAATGAGAGAAATTTCTTCTTCCCAAATCTTTATGTTTCCGCCTAGAGGATGAATGAGAACTATTGGATACAAGTCTTTATCACCATATGTTTCGTAGTAAATTTTTAGATCATTATTTAAAGAAATGTATGGCACACTAACAATATGTATTATTTGTATATATGAATTACACTTATCTTTTCATTTTTAACTCATTATATATTTTATTTTAAAGAATTTGGTGTTGAAACTATTATAAATGTAAAAAAAGAATTAGAACCTTGCTATAAAGTTTTTTCACATTTAACCTTTTAAATTATTGATGATATTCACTTATTATTTTATTTCCATATCTCCTTTTTGTAAATGGAAAGTTAATTTATGTAATTCCATATCTCCTAAACTATTTCCAAAGTCAATTCCACATTCTTGACATTTGTATTTATAACTTTTATCCTCTTCTTCTTCACTCTCTTTATTATTTTCTTTATTATCTTTGTTTTTAAGATTATTCAATACTTCTTTATTTCACTCTTTTTTATAAAAATACTTTATAAAAATGTTAGATAAATTGAACTAGTATTTTGTTGAAAATTATTTAATAGGGCAGCTCGTCCATCTGGCTTTATAATGACTTCTCTCGATTCAGAGGAAAAAGAGAAACCCAAAGATAAAAGCAACTTTATCGAGCTTTTAAATAAATTTATTGAATTTACTCAAATTGAAGTTGATAATGGTATAAATCCTGGAGGTCATTATAAGGCAGTATGGACAAGGGATGCCGCTTTTATACTCAAGGATCAATTTTTATCAGGTCACTTTAAAATAGTAATTCAACAAATTCTTTTAATTTGGTCTAATCAGATAACTGCAATAACAGAATCACAGCAGCAGTCCTTTTTATATTGTAGTCTAAAAACAAAGCCTTTATTGTATGGAAGAGGTTCTCCAAAGATGGATTTTAATCCAATTATTGCAAATGATAATGATAAAAGGAAATTTGATGGTGCTCTTCCTACTACAATATATTATGAGAAAGGTTTTTGCGAAGTTTATGGACAAAATCCAGATATTGATTCTATTGCATTAATGATATCTACTACATCTTATATTTTATCTAAACTTCTAGATCTTAAAGATAATCCTATTTCTAAATCAACAGAACCTGTAATTACAATATCACTTGATGAAAGTATAGATAATAAAAGAAGAGGAGAAAGTGAAATAATTCCTTTCTCAAAGTTTTCATTGACTGATATCATTAATTTTTTGATTCCTTGTATGCTAAAGGCAATAAAATATCTTTATTATAAAGATATAGATAATGACGGATTATTAGAACAGGAACATAATGAGGATTGGATGGATACAACTTTACGTATAGGAAAAGTAGTTTATAGTCAAGCCTGTTGGATTCTTGCACTAAAAAATTTATCTGTTTTGTTAAAAAAGGTTGGAAATCAAATAGAATCAAAAAGATTACAGGAAATAACCAACAGAGCAATATTGGCAGTAGAAGATAAGATGTGGTCTGCAAATGATGGATGTTACATTGACCTTCTTGATGCTGATTTACATTTAGATAAAAAGATGCATAATAGACTTGTCACCCAAGATATCTCATTATATCTTGTTGCACTAACAGAAGCAGCAGAAGAAGTAAAAGAAAAAGAAGAAAGTAATATGGATACAAGTTATAAATTAATCAATAGTAATTTGGATATAAGAGCAGACCATTCAAAAAATAAGAGTTATAGTAATAATATAATACATCAACGTTGCTTAAGTACTTTAGAAGTATTAAAGCAAAGAGCTTGGAAAAATAATTTACCTTTGGTAACTGAAACAGAAATTACAAAGACAGGTCCATGGCTCCTTAAAACAAATGAATATCATAATCATACTTTTTGGCCTTGGATTACTGGAATAGAAATGCTTGCAAGAACGAGATTTGGCAAAATAGATGATTGCAGCTTTTTAATATCAAAATTTGTTTCTAACAGCGGTATAAATTCAAATATGCTCTATGAATGGGTAAACCCGTTAACTTTTCAAGGTAGTGGAGCTTATCCATTTAGGACAGGAATATCCTCTTTAAGGATAGCCGCAATTGAATCCCTAATACAGAGAGATAATCTAATACAACAACATCAACAATGATCATACAACAAATGAGAATCAATTATATTAGGCAAATAAAAAGGATTAAAAAATAAGAATAACTGAAAGAAATGTATGTTATTTTATTCATAAATTATCACGTCGTTAACAATAGATTATAATTAGATAGTAGTAGAACAAAATTATTTTATTATATTAATATAATATTTATAGATTAAAGATCGAATTGTTGAAAATAAAAAATATCTTTACAAACAAGGTAAATCATTTTAGTTTACCATTATTTACTCCATTCTTTTACTAACTTAAAAGAGACTTTTCTATTCCAAAATTGATAAATATACCATAGTATTAGTGAAATATTATAAAATAGGATTAGGAAAAAGGAGGAAATAATAATAATACTATGGTATTCTTGTAGTAAAGGAATTAAAAAAAGACATACAACAATACTACTATTATCATTATTATCATTTCTATTATCTGGCCTAGGTTGTGGAATTTCTCCCTAATCCTAACCACTGAATAACGAATTATGGCAGGGTTGCTATTACCTTCTCTATGATAATGCTGGATGAACACAAAGGCATTCAATGGCATTAGATACCTTATCGTGAAAATGGGATTATTATAGAGAATCAGCAGTTATTCAGTGATAATATAGATATACCTTTCCAGTAAATAAATTTTTGGCAATATCTTTTATAATAATAAAGATTTCTCTTTATATTTATTGCTTAATATAATAATAATCGTATTTAGGAAAATTAAGTATTATTTTAAAGATAAGTGGGTATTATTTTCATTTCTTTATATTATTTGAAATATAACTAGCTTATTTCCTAATAAAAAAATAAAAGAGAAAATAACAATACATTATAAGGCAAATATGCCATCGACTAGAATTTAATTTTATAACCGCTAATTATTAATTATTTTCTTATCCATATTAAAAAGATATGAAATTGCCATTTACTTTTACTTAAATTAAAATTTTTATTACCTCAAATTTACGTTACTTTAATTTGTATTATACTATTTAATTAATACTAATTCACTAAGATAAAAATAAAAAATAAAAAATGATAAAATTTTTTTTTACAAAAGTATGAATAATTTTTTTATTTTATTTTTAAACAAAATTTAGAATGTTTTACTATAATTATCTTAGATTTTCTTGTCGTATTATACTAATATAAGTTAATTACATATCTTACAGTATGAAAAATAGAAGTAGGACTGAAATAGTAAGTAATATACTTGATGCTGCTAATGGAGGAGCAACTAAGACTAAAATTATGTATACAGCATTTCTAAGTTATAACCAATTAAAGGAATACCTTTCTGTATTGATAGAAAATAATCTAATAGAGTATTTCGAAGGAACTAAAAAATTTAAGACTACAGAAAAAGGGCTATACTTTCTTAAGATGTTTAATGAAATTGGAGAGTTATTACAAACACCAATTGATAATGATAAGTTAATTTAATATAATTTCTTTATACGAAAAGATATGATATCATCAATTTTTAATGATTTCTCCTTTATATCTTGTTAAAAATAAAAAAAAGTTAGATTTCACCATAACCTTCGTTATTTCCATAAAAGACTTTATTTGTTTATCTCATAGACACAACTTCATATTACTTTTATTATCTAATGATTCAAGATATAGAAATAAAATATATTATTAAATATTATTTTGCTAATAAATAATAATATATGATAGAAGATATTTCAACTCCAAAAGATGTCGTAAAAGAAGACCAAGTTAATATTTGTGATATATGTAATAAGGAAATAAATACAATAAAATACCTAAATGTTACTAGTAGTAATGTTAAAAAAGTTCAAGGTATTTCTAATGTAGAAGAAAATGGTAATAATGGTGAATATTATAACATTTGTTTAAATTGTACCGAAAAAATTGTAGAACTGATAAAATATAATTTTGGTTTTGAAGGGAGACTAATAAAATTATTTGAATCGTTAAAGAATGAAAAATAAGATGAAATATATAAATTGATAAAAAAAAGATAATGTCATAAAGATTTAAAATGATAAATAATTTTTTCTTGATCTGAGAATATCATTGTTATTTCTTTAACTGCTTTAAAATAGCATATTGAAAGGGTTTTTGAAAATAAAAATTATATATAAAACACATGCTTAAATATGATTTTTTATGTTTAATTTAATATGTTTAATAAATCTATAGCCATTGTAGCCGACGATCCAGATTTATTAAATATATTTAGTGAGGCATTACAAATGAGTGGTTATCATGTTTCTAGTTTTACTGATCCTCTTTTGGCATATAAATATATCAAGGAAAATCCAAATAAATATTCATTATTAATTATTGATGACAAAATGCCTAACGTAAATGGATTACTACTTAGCACCAAACTCTTAGAAATAAATCCAAAGCTAAATGTAATCTTATTGAGTAATCTTAAGAATCTCAAATATAATTACAAATTTAACATTCTCAAAAAGCGAGTATCAATATCTAAATTAATTGATGCAGTCAATGAAAGTATATCAAAATCCATGTCAAATGACGATAAACTCTTCTAAAATTTTCTTTTTCTTTCTATTCAAACTATTATTAAAAGCCCTTATTCTTAGTTATAAAGCAAACTATCTACATAATTGGAAGATTAATTATAAAATTCAACATAATATGTTAAAAATCAACAATCTTTTATTATACCTACTATTACTATTACTTGCTACTCCTTTATTGTCGTCAAAATTTGGATTCACGGGTGTTATTGTAGCCTCTGACACCCATTTTTAAAATATAAGTAAGCAAAAATAGAAGAAATTTTATTTAGAGGCAGTATAAATGTTTGATACTCTTTGTTGTTCCTTTATTAATTAGAATAGTAATTTTGAATGGTTTTATAATATAAAATCCCATTTAGAGTAAATGAGTAATACTAATGCTTCAGAAGACAATATAGAATCACCATCAACCTATGTTGGAGATGCTTATAAAGACTATCGGAAAAATGAGAAAAGAAAAAAAGAAGAAAAAG
>JAICHH010000071.1 GCA_025922715.1 Nitrososphaeraceae archaeon | reverse complement strand
TATTATTATTAATAACAAGTAATAATACCATAGCTGCACAAGATCAAAACAATAATACTACTACTATTGCAGGACAGAATCAATTTAATCCTGTCCCATTTAATGAGATACCATTAGTTGTAATCAATTATACTTATGGTCAATACAAATTTGGAGCTGATTTTTCTATTGATTTTGGAGGTCTCCCAGTTATTGAACAAGATATGAGTGCTACATCTGTTCCTAATATGCGATTAGATAAAGATGATACTAATTTACATCTTGAATTGCAATGTGATAGTAACGATATATGTGACACCAGTTTAGCTCCTGAGTCTGTACGTATCTATTTAGTTAATGATGCTATACAAGATATTCATATTGCAGAAAATTCTATTCCAACACTGCAACTTGGAAGCAACAACAATTGTGGTAGTCTTTCTATAGACGATTGTGCAAACTTTGATTTTTCTATTCCTGGAAATATAATACTTGGTAACTATAAAATTGTAGTAGAAATGTCTTTTGATGAAGCAGAATGGATATTTATAAATCCTGTTGAAATAGTAGATTCAACATATCCAAGTAACAACAATGCGACAGTTATCTTGAATTTTTAGTTCATTAGACTTATTTTGTTCTAGTAAATTATCTGATATTTGACCTAATGCATAACCAGTATTGTTGTTATTAGAAGACAAGAATGTCAATAATATAAAAGATGACAAAGATGTGATGATCTTGCTATTGCACTGATAACATGGGATCTACTAATAGGTGGAACAGATGAGCCAACGAGAACAAATATTGAAGATATGTTAGGTGAGGAGAATGTATCACCTGCTTTAATAACTGATATAATAGATCCACCTCTTGAAAGGATATTAGGTGAGGTTAAAGGCAAATGTAATAGTCTTGATGAGAATGTAAAACGGGTTCTTGAAGGAGTAAACTTTGAGTTTCTTCCATAATCTTTTTTTTATGTCTGTGTGTACTAGAAAGTAATTTAATTAAAATTATTTCCCTATTTGAGGAATCTTAATTATTTTATTCTTGTTATTGTTGTTGTCTCATTAAATATTATTTGTGCAAAGAAACATCTATTCCTATTATTATTTTTGCAATTGAAGGTCAATATTCTATTATCCTTTCAATTGTAGTAAACCCATGATCTGTAATATTTCAATTAAGCTTTTGGAACTATCTAGATGTTCTCATCTTTCGTCTTTCCATATTGCTATTTTTATTTCATAATTCGTGACTTTTTTCTACTGTATCTTTTAACTTTGTTGGTATTTGCTTGAACTCTCTTATTATATTCTCTTCATAAGTATATAAGCCCAATTGGTTAGCGGGCTCAGAGGTGTATCAACTGATTTTGACACAATTGTGTAGTTTGTGATACTTTAACTTAATACTGTATTACGAAGCAAGAGATATTGATGGAGAAATTAAGTTGTATTGAATATATTTTCATCTAAAGTTAAATATCTATCTGCAATAGATATTAGTTGTATGGGTTCAGTAATAGATCTTAATGACTGGAGAAGAAATTCCATGCAAGGACCAGTCTGTGCAATTGCTGGTTGTCCCAAAGAACCAACAAATCAATGTCCTAAATGTGCAACTCATTACTGCTATGAACATGTACAATCGCATCTTCATATGGAAAGTCCTGAAAATAGACAAAACCAAAATGATGATATAAACAGAATGAGATAGATCTTTTTTCTATATTTTTAATAATTTATTAAATGAAATGCAAGATTAAAAAATTAACTTCATAAATCATTGATATTATAAGGGTTCTGAGGGCTTCGAATTCTCATTAAAGCAGGTTCGGTAACATAATAGATTAAGTTATTGTTTTGTAAATTATTTATTACAGTAATATAAATATCAACTCTACTTAAAAAGTAACTTTATTTATTTATTTATTTATTTATTTATTTATTTATTCAAATAAAATTTTGCTTGAGATCTAATCTTATTAATCTTACATTAAAATAAAAAATAATAAATAAAATTTATATTTTTTATTCACTAATTTCTGAAATAATTTAGAAGGCTCTAAAAGATGTTCAACAGGTATTTAAATTAAATAACAATCAAGATAGTTTCTATTCCATTTCTTCTCTACTCAATGATTTTCATTCTATCTTCTTTCAATAATAAATTGTTAAAGAATGTTATATGCTAATATTTTCCATTTGTAAAGCCCTATTCTTATTTATGAGTTTATTGATATATTAATAGATGAACAAAACTCATGAATGTTGTTTTAATATAAATGAAAAAAGTATAGGAGTAGAGAAAATCTGTTGACAAGTAAAATATTACTTCCTCATGATGGTACAGAAATCTCAGATAAGGCACTTGAGAAATCTAAAGAATTTGCCAAAGCATTAAATGCTGAACTTTATATATTCCATGTAATAGAACATAGTCCTCTTCCACCATCACTAATTTTAGACCATGATAGACAATGGATAGAAGAATCACGAAGAGATATTGCAAAGAAATTAAAGGAGGGTTGGATAAAAATGGCAAAAGAAAAAATAAATCCTGTACTAGAAAAAGAAAATATAAAATTTAAAATAACTGCATCAACAGACGAACCACCTATTAGTGAACAAATTCTTAAATTTGCATCAGAAAACAAAATAGATCTTATTATTATGGGTAGTCAGCGATTGAGTGAAATTTCAAAAATTAAAGCATTGGGTAGTGTTTCAAGAAAAGTTTCAGAAAATGTCGATTGTCCTATAATGATAATTCATTAAATAGTATATGTAATTTATAATTAGAAGTTAATAAAAAAGATTAAGATGTTTTTTATTACAGAAATAAAAAAAATTTGACTAATTTCCTTCGATTATACAGTACCAATCATTTTTTTTACATTCTTGTGCACATCTTCTACAGATTTCAACACACTTTTGGTAATGATCCATACCTGTATGTCTTTCATAATTACATTAATTGAAAAATATTATTACAGCTTATTTAATATGATTAATTTTTAGGTTAAATAAGTAGAAAAGAAATAGGTTGAGGATCATAGTTTTAATTGATGATAGGATTATTTTCATATGAATACTAGAAATACATTAGACTATGACATATTTAACAAGCCTGTTTCATATATATAACAGTTAATAGATGTAAAGTTTTAGACGCTAATACTTCTCAATTGATTAATTTTTTTAAGCAGAACTTTATATTTATCCATATATAAGATTAGTATGTTATGTTGAAACATCTAAACCAAATCATACACTCAATTCTTGGATTTACCATTAGTTACATTTCTACTGAGTCAGCATTACCTTTTACAGCACATAGACTTGATGATATCACATTAAAACCATGTATATCTTCAAGCAGGTAAAATAGTAATTGTAAGCAGCAAGGTGAGAGGGAGAAAAAAATGGTGGTTCTGCAATAATATGATGTCCAGGATAAAAATAAAAAGCAAGATAATGAAGTTATCTAGAAGAGAGCTACTAAAAAAAGTATACTCTAGGATGCATAAATTGGTCACTAAAACAAGAATAGAGGAAGAGGAAGGAATTAGATCTTCTAATATAATGATTATTCAAAATCCTAGAGAATCAATAAAGCTAGCTTATGACGTAATAGAATCAGCAAAACAAGAAGTACTAAGAATATTTCCCTCAATTCATGCGTTTCGACGTCAAGTACGTATGGGAATAATGCATCTATTTAAAGATGTAGTAAAACATGGTATAAAAGTTAGAGTATTAATCCATGCTGATGAGAACCAAATTAGACAGATAGTAAATGAAGTAATGTTGGTATTGCCTGAGATAGATATCAGGGCTATTGATATGAGCTTGAATACTAGCATTGGAATTGTAGTAGTTGATAGAAAAGAATCTTTAATTATAGAAACAAGGGATGATACAAAGGATAATTCTTATGATGCATCAGGATTGGCTGCATACTCTAATAGCAAGCAGATTGCTTTATCATATGCTTCTATATTTGAAAGTCTTTGGATACAAGCAGAATTGTATAAGCAACTTAAAGAAGCAAATAAACAATTAAAGGTTCATGACAAAATGCAAAAAAATTTCATCAATTTAGCAGCTCATGAACTACGTACTCCTATTCAACCAATAATTGGCTTAACTGAAATTGTTTACTCTAAAATACAAAATACTGAACAACGTGAATTACTAGATACTGTCGTTAGAAATGCAAAACGATTGCAACGAGTTGCAGATGATATAATAGATGTTACAACAATAGAAAGTCAGTCACTAAAGCTAAACAAAGAACAATTGAATTTAAATGATTTGATGACAAATATTATAGATGATTATAAGACCCGTATTGTAAATGGCAATTATAAGATGAAGTTATATTTTAAACCATTTAAACAAACATTCTTAGTAAACGCAGATAAAGAAAGAATTGTTGAAGTAATTTCTAACCTTTTAGGTAATGCTATTAAATTTACTAAAGAAGGTGAAATATTTGTTTCCATTGGAAAAAAAGAAGATAACAATAATAATTATGTATTAGTTACAGTGAGAGATAGCGGCGAAGGAGTAGATCCGGACATATTACCTAAGATGTTTTCAAAGTTTATTACAAAATCTTTTGAAGGACTAGGCTTAGGATTGTATATCAGTAAAAATATTGTAGAAGCTCATGGTGGTAAAATGTTGGGAAAGAACAATGATAATGGAATAGGTGCAGAATTTGGATTTACTCTCCCTCTAAAAGATACTAAAACATTATAAGACAATAACCATAACGCCTCTTCTAATATAATATATCAAGTTAGAGGAATTTCCTCCAACTGTTGTTCTGGATTTGGAGTTGAATTCTAATCGATTAATTCTTCCTTTACAAATGTAAACCTACGTAGTACAAGCCCTCACATGTTATTTAACAAATGTTTGGAATAATGTGAATAGCATAAGAACAATCCATTGTCTTTTAAGACACTATTTATTGTAGAAGTAATATCCGGTTCAACATCTACTCATAAAGTTGTCAAAACAGGTTGGGAGGAGTATCAACTGATTACATTAATTGTATAATGGAGTTTATTTTGACCACATAAAAAAAGTGTCTAAATTTTGTTCTAAATATGAGAATCGTCAAACCGAATTTACTGCTAATAATGGCCAATATTATAGGTAAACATTGTTGGATAATGAAGATTGAAACATAACAAACAACTATAAAGTGGAAGAGGAATAAATTATCACGTTCTCAGAAATAAGGCCAAAGAGTTGTACTTGGAATACTGAGGAGAATACATATTAGGAGTTAAATTCAAAGAAAAAACATATCTGTCCAAATATAGCAACATATAATAAGAAACCTGCAATTATTCCTCAAACTACCGCAGCAGTAAAGCCAACTTACTACAATAAAGAATTTCCAAATTCAAATCAAGCAACAATAACAATAATAACAACAAGAATAAAATCAAAGATGGATATTCTTTTGAGTTTTTGCAAGCATCTCCAGATATAATCAAAAAACAATATGCATTTCTTTCAGACATTATAAGAGATTGCAATGGAAAAGTTCATGGTAGTCAATCTCATATATCTAATAATAGCATGTATTTAATTGTCTATTATGAAGTTCCAGAAGGTCAAAGAGAGGAGGTAAAGAAAAGGTTGATAACTTTGCTAAATATAAGAATGAAATGGCTTGTTCCAGAATACACTAAAAATCTTTGTAATTGTAATGGTTATAACCATAACAATTATTCCTATAAGAATTTCATTTTGTCAGCCATCTGATACAATTGAAATTAAGACTCAATTAAAGAAAGATGATTTTATAGCCTCTAGTCTACATTTTCAGAAAGCAAACCTAACTTTTGGTAATGAAAGTAATATTTGCCCTGAGAATAATTGCTCATATGAATTTGAAAAAACTACATTTGATGAAAGATTTGGAACAGCAAATATAAAATATCTATCAGGAACACTACAAATTGAAGATAAAGCAAATACTAATGGCAATTTTATTTCTTATAGATACTATAGACTATCTGGTACATTTAATCTAGTAGATATTAAAGGAGGAAATATCAAAACTGGAGATAAAATTTTAATTTATGAAGGTAATTTATTACTTGATACAGGTAATGCAATGTTTAGTCCCTCAAAAGTAGAATATAAATCCCAAATAAAATTGTATGATCCTCAAAATAAACTAGAATTATATGGAAAAAATCAAAAATAACCCATCTACTACTACAAATTTATCATAATAGAATTGATTGTGCATTATGAATTCTATTTTCTATATAATTAGACAATAACTGGACAATATTTATTTTATCTTGAATTATATTCTTACTCTGATAATAAGGAAGAGGAAATTGAAGAGAGGAAAAGAGGGATTTATTATTAATTTCCTCTTCAAAACCATTTTGCCCAATACTATAGACATTATTGAAAATTAATGAGATTGACAATACTAAAAATATAATTATTATTAGTGAAACAAAAAAAATAGTAGAAAAAATATTTTGTTCATGCTATATATTTTGTTAATTGTAATTGATACTATAATTTATGATTTTCCTTTATTTATCTCAAACACGAAGTGAATCTATTCTATTATTTCCATTCCCAAATCTTTCCATTGGTATTATGGCTAACTCTATAGATGATATTTTTGCAATAAAAGATGAGGGGGGGAAAGAATACAGATAAGGAAAGCACTACTGATTCACCTCCTAATAATAATAAAAAAGAAGGTTGTAGTCCATTAGATCCTAGATGTTGATATAATGTCACATCTTAGATATTAACCTGAGTTATTTTTTGTGAGTAACAATCATTTTTGAAGATAATAATAAATTCTTAAAAGGAGAGAAAAGAGATACATATCAATATTTATAGTTTGGATCGTATTTATTGAAATTTTACTTTACCATCATCCCAAGTAGAAAAATACAATGGAGAGATTTCTATTGCTACTGATTCACCTCTTTTAGCAAGATTAACCAATTCCTTTGCCATTGGATGCTCTAAATTTCCAAGATATTTCTTCATATTTCTTTCACAAATTGGAACAATACTATCAATATCTTGAATAATGTCTACCTTTGCTTTTCCTCTTACTCCTTTATATGGAATATTTGGTTCATCTACACAAAAATATATTATTTCATTCTTTTCTAAATTCTTTTTTTTCTTTGAATATTTAGATGTTTCAATATAGAATTTCTCTTTTGATGGATCGAAATAATACCAGACAGGATGGATATTGGGTTCATTTTTTTCATCTAAACTTGCAATGTAGATATTTCTTCTTCCAGAAGTAAGAAATAATATAATTTCATCTTCTGTCATTGGTTGACTGAAACCTGGTCCAGCATTCAATATTTTCATATTATATCTATTTGTAATGATACAATATTAAGATGTTGAATAGAGATAATCAGAGATATTCTCTTTATAATTACCTAAAACAATAGTCGAATAAATGAGTAGTAGAATATCATCTACCTAACTATTGTATATAATAAATATATTATAAAATAAAAAGGTTGGATATATTATTTGATAAAAGAGTATTATTAATTTTCAAGAAATATATTTACTACTACACTTAACCTTTCAGGATATTGAAACATTAGTGCGTGACCTCCTTCTTTGAACTGTGCTAACCATGCTCCTGGAATATTCTCTATTAGATTCATGGAATTAACAGAGGATAAGACAAGATCATCAGTCCCTGTTACTACAAGAGTATCTTGAGATATATCTTTTAATTGGTCACAAGTTACTTCCCAAGAGAACACTGCTTCTCCTTGTCGTTCAAAAATATCGATAGAAGGGAAAACAAAGGAAGCAAATTTTTTCAAGTAATCAGGATGTTGTTTTATCCAATTTGAAGTAAATAATAGAGGAACAATTCGTTTCTTTATATCATCAGCAGATGAAGATAGATTTGTCATCTGTTTGAATCATTCTGGATTTGGTGGAATCGATTGTTTTCCCCCACAATAAGAGGCATATATTATTAAATTATCAACTTTGTCTGGATAGTTTAATGTTAATTGCTGAGCAATCATTCCACCCATTGAATATCTCAAGACGTCAGATTCGTTAATCTTAAGAGCATCTAATAATCCTGCACTATCCTTAGCAAATTGATCAATTGTGAAATTTTTAGATCCTACAGTAGTGTTACCGATACCACGATTATCAAAAACTATGACTGTATGATTTGTAGATAATCCTTTCAAAAAGACAGGATCCCATCCATACATAGATCCTGCATATCCCATTATTAGTAAAATTGGATCCCCTTTACCAAAGATTTTATATGAAATACCCATATCTCCAACTTTAACTTGTTTAGATGGAATACTATCTAATTTGATTATATTATTACTAGAATTATTTGAACCTATAGTTTGTTGAGCATAAATTAAATCTAGACCATGATAGTAATTATTAATCATTACAAAATTTAG
>JAICHH010000070.1 GCA_025922715.1 Nitrososphaeraceae archaeon | reverse complement strand
AGATTATAGAAAAGTAATTAAATATATAATGAGATTAGCATTTTATAATAAGTATTTTCCTAGAATGGTGGTGGTGATGGAGGGAAAGTACTGATAGTTTTATCAATGAAACTGGCCCTCTTAACTTAAGGGTCAATTAATAGTCATATTATATAATTCTATTATGTTATGCACTTACTTTTACAGATTGTTTCAATTCTATTCATCTATTTTCCTTAACTTAACAGCGCCCTGAAAATTGTTGGAATTTCTTTGTTTTATTGTTGGTGCTACATTATTCTCTTCAATAATTTGCTTATACAAACTAATATGATTGCGTGCAATATTATACCATTTTAGGTTTTCTTTAAACATAATCACATTCTTAGCATAATATTCATAGTTATTGTTTAGAGCCACCAGAGCTTTGGAAAATTCTTTAGGATTTCTTTTCACAGTTATACCTAATCCCATTGCAGAAAACTCCTTAAAGAATTCGAGATCTGCAGCTATGAATGGTAATCCATGTGCCAATCCATCAAACATAACACCCGATCCTGAGCTGACTTTATAAGGTAAAATTACAGCGTCTGCTGCGTAAAATAAAAGCGAAAGATCACTATCATTTAAAAATCCCTTATGTAAATCAATTATTTCCTTTTCGTGAATAGCAGATATCTTTGGAATGTAATTTTCCGTGTTATAATAATTCTTTGAAGAATTCATCACTATTGTCCAATTCGCTGGGATAACCATTTTGTCTAATATGTCCCATCCCTTAGTATTAGTTCTAAATCCTAAGGCCAAAATTATTCTTTTTTTCTGTGAAAGAGAAAATTTGGTTCTGGCTTTCCCTTTAATAGTAGCATCATAAGTTATTAGTGGTTCAGAGCCATGATAAATTATATCGCCTCCGCCTATTTTGTCTTTCATATATTGTGAAAAAACTATTCCTCTTTTACTTTTTTTTATTTTATCTTTGTTTAAATTGTTAAAAGATTTATAGTTTATAAGATGTGTCCAATATTTAAGTAGTTTCTCTGCATAATTTTTTACTTTCCATTTTTCATCTTTATTTTTAGTAGCTACAATATTCATCCATTGTTTAAAATTAAATGCCGTATGAAATGTAGTCACTATTGGTGTTTTACATAAGTCGTAAAATAAATCAATATTAGTGTTTGTCTTTTTTGGATTTAGTCTATCCAATTTGAGGCCATATAACCCATGTTCAAATTGTATGTGCACAATATCTGGTTTTACTTCATTAACTATTTTTAATAATAGTGAATAATTCTTAGTATTCTTTGGTGATAGTCCAAAAAAATCACCATGTCCATTTTCGTTGGAAAGAACTTGTACTTGGAGGCCAAGCTTATTTAATTCACGAGTAAGATTAGATGTATAACGTCCAACTCCTCCATTCATAGGAGGATACTCTGTTGAAACCATCAATATTTTAAGTGAATTTGCATTGTGTGTTAACCCAGGCTTTAAAGAACTCATCTTATATTTACCTCATTATTTATAAAATAAAAGAGAATATATTCCATTTTTTTCATCTTTACATATACAATGGACAACCTACTACTTTAAGATTAGGTATAATCTAACGTTAATAGTGTTTATCATTATTTACATAAAGATGTAATTATTAATTTCTCTATTGATATTTTGATATTTCTTAGAAGACTAATTTTAAAGGTTTGGATGTTCTTGATTTTCAAGAATTTATAATCTTGGGATTATTGCCACAATCAATAGTCTTTGTAATTTTTCTTTTTTTACAGATTGAATGAATTTATAATGTAAAAAATAAAGAAATGAAAAATATATTGCATATCATTGTAAAATCTTTCTTCTAATAATAGTTAAATTTTTGTTATTTTTCCCTTTTTTTCTAGAAATTAGAATAACAATCTTTTTTTACTGTTATCGTTAAACTCTTATGAATTAAAATGAGTGATCCTTCAAATAATAATAATAATAATCCAGATGAGGTATGTTTTTATTGTTCCCATATATACTCAGTTCATTTCTTATACAATAAACAAGTTTTTGTAAGCAATGAGGTTAGTGACTCTCATGCAGGGTGTAGTTATGTTAATTCGGATGGAAGTAAATGTATTTGTCCTGGATTTAGGTCGGCAAAACCAAATTATAATAATTAATAATGTTCATAGAAACAAATAGTTTAAAGAATCTATATACAGAGCATAACTCCTACCCATTTTATCATATAATCCATCATACTTTTATATCTATATAACAATTGACCCTAATAAGATACTTCTTAAAAGTACTTATCGAATATAGATGATTCAATATAATGACCATTGTTTCGAGTACAGAAGTATAATATAATTATTGTCTATAATGATGAAAAATAGTTAGAGAATTTCTAATCCTAATTGAAAATTCAATTGTATTTGCTGTATAGATGGTATTAAAATTTGTTACGTCTAAGCACCAAGATAGAATAAACAGGTAATATTCATAACTGACATTTTACCTTCATATAATGAGTTTTATATACTCTAGATCTAAATATGATAGAACGATTTAACTTTACTACATCCTTGAATAATTTACTAATATTACAAAATATGACTATCAAAGTTTAGTATAGGATAACAATAGAAGAATTCTTTTGGTTAAAACGTTTGAATAATTAAAGTATTAAAAATACTAACCTTATCATGATGATGATCATCATCATCATTATGTTTATTTAGGTAGATTTTTTATTAACTGTATGGTCGACCTTATCTACGGACGAGGAATCACAGACATTTTCCGAGAGATGCCCTTTTATTTTAACTTCTTCAAAGATATTATTTCTATCAAAATTTTTCATTCAAAGCCTACCATATATGGTTCTGTAGACGTCAATAATGTTTGTAATTTGCATTGTTCCCATTGCTATTGGTGGCTTAATAGAAAGAATGATGAAAAAGATTTGAGCATTGAAGATTGGAAAAAAATAATAAAGGAAAACTTCAAGAAACAACACATCTTTGTAGTTACCTTAGTAGGGGGTGAACCTCTACTCAGACCAGATATAATAAAGTTGTTTTGTGATGAAATGCCAAGAAGGGTATGTGTAGTTACTAATGGCACTTTTCCTTTAAAAAGGTTTGAAGGTCTCTATTTTTATTGGGTATCACTAGATGGAACTGAAGAAATACATGATAGTATTAGAGGTAAAGGATCCTATTCAGAGACAAGAAAAAACATATTTAATTATATTGAGAATCAGCCCAAACGTAATGGGAAACCCGCATGGAAAGACATATGGATAACCATGACCATTAATACACTAAATTATCCAACAGCGATTGCTCTTGCACAAGAATGGCAAGATAAAGTAAATAAAATTGGCTTTCAATTTCATACTCCTTTTATCAAAAATGATCCTTTGTGGCTTCCCTTTGGGGAAATACGCAATAATGTAGTAGATGATATAATTTCATTGAAGAAATCTTATCCAGACTATGTGGCAAATTCTGAAAATCAAATATCTCTGATGAAAGGTAATTGGGGTGGAATTGGAACTACGCCAGTTCAATGTCCTTCGTGGGCCATTCTTTCATTAGATCATATGGGAAGAGTCAAAAAGCCATGTTGTATTGGAAGTGGTAATAATAAAGGGTTAAAACCCATTTGTGAGCAATGTGGTCTTGGATGCTATTCCATACTGGTTGCACAAGGCATAAAGGGCAACAATTAAACATTCGCTGGATATTATAAAAATATCATTATCAGAAATAATTATAATGTTAGAACCTATCGTATATAGAACAATTTTTTTATCAATAGATCTTCGAGTTAATAGTGGATCAAGGGAATCTGTGCACGACATAAAGTATTAAAACCTAAAAGTGGACAACGTAACATGATGTCATTTATAGAACATGTCAATCGAGTACGCTAGAGCTAAATCCTTTAATTCCTTACTTATAATTAATAACAATAAATCTCTATACTATTGCAATTTTATAATTTCATCCCAGGTCCCAGATAGAGAAAGCATATAATATTTGCTGTGACTTGCACTTTCTAAATTTATTATATCACCGGCGGAGATTTGAATCTGAAATAATTTATTTAGGAATTGTAAAAAACTAGGGCCTGCTACAATACTTTTAGCGTCCTTTTCATATGGTTTATTATAGTATTTTTGCAAGCCTTCAACTAAACCTATACTACTAATGTCTTCTACTAATTCAACCAAGTCTATAAACTTTGAATTTCTCTTATACACTTTGAGTTTTGCCATTAAAAATATTCTTAAAAAAATTAAGATTAATCTATAATATAATATTATCTTACTATTTATACAATATTTATTTATGCTCTAATTTAAACTAGAAGAAGAAGCTATGTAACATTTGGTTTTTATAATTGTGATCACTACAATCAATCATGTTTCTTTTTTTATAGTATTTAATTCATAGAGTTATTAATTACGATTTTACTATTAAGTAATTTGTTCAAATATTATTGTTAGATGTGATTTATTTATCATTTTGATAATTTTGACTAAATTGAATAACATAATTTGTTCTCCTAAATAACTAACTTTGATACTCGAAATTGAATACTTACATTTTTACTAAATACTCATTATAATTTCATTAATGTAGCATAATTATTATCTATTAATTAAACTAATACAATTATAGTATTAATGTAATATAATTGTAAATATTTCGTAAAGTTTGGACTTACTAACCTAATTTTTGACCAAATTTAAGAATAGTATTTAAAAATATATAATTTATTTTTGCTTTACTGCGAGTATTAAAAATCACCAAAACCTCCTCCATCAAATCCCTCAAAACCTGCATCACCTCCACTGGTAGTATCCATTTCACTTGCTCCAGTATCACTATTATCAGCTGTAGCTGTTGTATCTTCTGTTCCTGCTGTATTCTGATCTACTTGTCCTTCAGTTACTGCACTCTCTGCAGGATTCATTGCCATTCCCATAAATGACATCATGGAAGCAAAAAACATCATGTTCATAATTCCTGAAAATAACATCATAGGTATCCACATCCTGTTAGAATCCATAAAACTTTGTACTTGAGATTTGTCTCCGGTTTGATATAGCTGTTGTAGACGCTCTGATTTTTCAGATAATTCTTGTTTCTTTGTATTAAGTATTTTCATTCCTGTATCTGCTATATCAAGTTCTATTTTCTTATTACCAAAGAAACCTTTCTTTACATTCTTGATTAATATTTTTTGGGCAATCAAATCATTTACAATCAGCTCAACTTCATCCTTAGATAGTTTTGTAACTTTGGAAATACTATCTATTTTTTTCATCCCTCTAGCAACTGCATCCAATACCATAAAGTGATTTGGGCTTTCATTGAATTTTCGAGTAGAAGACATACTATAATTTTATTTTGGTTAAAAGACTATTTAAATTAAATGTTGAATTTATATATAGACAATATGATTAGCGAATTTAACGAATATATAAAAATAATTTTCTACTCTTCTTTACAATTTCTATTTGGTGATTTCAGACTAGCCATGAGTGTATTATCTTGAATTGATTTGGTTGTAGTTAAAATTAAGCACTTCATATATTGCTATTTAGACAAAAACCTATTTTTTTCTTATTCATATCTTAATTTTTTATTACTTCTCTAGGATTTTAATTTCATTTGTAAGTGGATATATTTGATCATTAGAATTTTTGAATGGATGAGGGATTATTGTCAAGCTTGCAAAGTTGGAGAACTTGGAACGTATTACCAATTCAATATCATTTAACAAGAGAGATACCTCACCAAATCTTTTTCTTCCATCTAGTTCTATGTGAACTTCTGCGTGTAATGCCAGACCTGTGGGACGAACCAAGATAGATTTTACATTTATGATTTCACCGGTAAATCTTTCCTTAATTAATTTTCTTAGTTTATCTGAGACGTTTGAGTCTTCACACGAATCTACCAATATAAAAGAAGATTTTTTTAATGACAAATATGATACTGAAAATATATACACTGCAATTATCATTCCACCTATTGCATCCATTTGTAAAATTCCGAATTGTGTTGCAATCAGTACACTAAAAAACCCAATTACAGAAGCAGATCCATCCTTTATCGAATTCTTTGCATCTCTCTTAAGAGAAACTAAGTTATATTTAGTGGCTATTTTTCTCATTTCAAAAGCTCTGTATAATGATATAAAGCCTGCGGATGCCAAAACTACCAGGGTTATAAATGGTTGTTCAATTTCCTTTGGATTTATGAATGCTTGATATGAATTATAAAATATTATTGCTCCAATTATTAACATACCAATAGCAGCCATTAAAACAGCAAAACTTTCCACTTTCTGATAGCCATATGGAAATTTTTTATTTGGAGGCCTATGAGCGATACGTAATCCAAGTAAAACTACAAAAGATATCATAGCATAAGAGAAAGAATCTATAGCGACTGCTATTGCGACTATACTGCCACCCCAATAACCAATTAATAACTCTGAAATTCCGATAGAGAGCAATATGATTATAGAAATCTTTGCTATTTTTTTACCTGCAATCAAACCCTCATTGACAATATTTTTGTTGTAAGTTTTTGTGGGAAAGGTTAACTTGTTTTTTCTAGATTGTCCATTTTTTAATTTGTTTTTTAAAGCTGTTAGACTACCTTCAGTAATTGAACTGCCGATATCTACAGCGTAATGACTGTCCAACTATTTTAGTATTATAATATGAAATTAATAATATTTAAATCCTTATGTTTGGATATATCACCTTTTATGAATTCATTCCATTATAAGAATTATTACCAGGTTATTTATATGAGAGTACAATGAGCTTTAATTAACATAGTTTTTATTCGCTAGTTTCCATTTCAATCATAACAATTATTCTTATTGCTAAGGTGCATATGATTTCATTAATTGAGTTTAAAAATTGGATCAATCTACCTAACAAAAAAACTGTATTCTTTGATTGTAGCACTATATATCTTTCTAGAATATCCTTGAAATCTTACCTAAACCTAACAAGTGATACAATAGATTAACTATACATGCTATCACTGGATTTCAATAATAGATGCTTCTGACCAAATATAAATTTCATGCTTACTACCTTGGAACAAGTATAATTGGCAATCATAAATTTAAGGATTTAAGCGTAAGCAGGCGATGGTTGGGATAATTCCATCTAAAAACATCCAATAAATTCAATTGTATTTATTTTATCTTGACTTTAATTAATAAGAGATACATCAATTAATCAAAATATTCCTGAATATTGAAATAGAGTGAAAACCTATAGTTTAGTATATGGGTAAGCACAGGTCAACATTCAAAATCCTTTATATAAATAATAGTTACCAATTGGAATTTATTTTATTTACTATTCTTATTCTTCTTAGGTCTTTAATTTATTTTAACGAGATTTTCGCAATTAATGAGAACAATAAAAAGTTAATTCTTAATGGCTCTTTACGCACACTCGATAACAACAATAACAATGTTCCTGTTTTAGGACATACATTTTCAAATATAACAAATATTACAAACAATAATTATGATTCTGTATATGCTCAGATAGCTGCAATTGATAATTATGTTTATGTTGTATGGCAAGAATCTGTTACTGATAATTCGAATGAGAAAAACTATGAGGTTTATTTTAAAAAAAGTGAAGATCAAGGAAATACATTTAGTAAAGCCATTAACCTGAGTAATAATCCTGGATTTTCTGAGCATCCACAGATTGCAGTATCTAAAAATGGAATTTTTATTGTTTGGGCAGACAATACTACTCTAACAATACTGAAATCATGTTTACAAAAAGTTTGGATAATGGTACTACATTTGGCGAAGTAAGAAACCTAAGCAATAACTCAAAAAATTCTAATAATCAGGAAATATCAGTCTATGATGAAAACGTGTATGTTGTATGGCAAGATATTGATAAAATTTATTCTCACAGTAATAAAAAGTTCTAACAGATAAAGAAATTTCATCCAGTATTATCTTTAGAGGGAGCACTAATAATGGAGACACATTCACTGACCAAATGGAAATAATAAATAATACCTATGACTCTTATCCCAAGGTTAACTCATATCAGAATTATGTATATGTTGTTTGGAATACTGAAACTAAAAGTAGCTCAAAAGATTATAAAAATACTGGCTTATTTTTTATAAGAAGTTCTGATAATGGAAAAAATTTTGATAATAGCATTAGACTAGTTGATAACAATTTTGGAGAATCACAAATATCAGTTCTTAAAAATGAAGTAGTTATAGTGTTGGGAGGATTACATACAAAAAATATCAATGATATATATTTTGACAAAAGCGACGACAATGGTGATACTTTTACGGATCCATCTATAATTCCACAAAACATTACTAACCCAAATGACTACATTTCTTCTGATCTAATCAATAATCCTTCCAATGTAGAGATAGCCAACAATGACCATTCATACATAGT
>JAICHH010000069.1 GCA_025922715.1 Nitrososphaeraceae archaeon | reverse complement strand
TTCTAATTGTGGAATGTTTAGAAATTTTACATGACATAGCAATTTTTCTTAAAGTAGTTTATGGCAATTTTTATCAGATCATGAAATCAACTAAATATTTGTAGAACCAAAAAGTAAAGATTATTTCTTAGTTTATGTTAAAATTCACTGATGAATTCTATAAAAAATAGGATTCGAACCGAGGATACAAATCCCACCTCCTCCAAAAGAATTTAATATTAACAAATCATGATTACAAGTTTGATACAAACAGGAGATTTCAATCTTGAGGCATCGTCAATACAGGAGAATTCTTTGACTACAAATGTTAAACCTGAAGATGAAATATCTGGTTTCAATACTGAGCGTTAAAAATTAGATTTAAACGCTCTTCTGAAAACCCAACTATTTCGGTATTAACGGGATCATTTTCTAATTTTTTTAAAATATTATCAATCCTCAAGTATTTTATTTTTTGTTTTTTTAATTAGAATCTATTAATTAATTATATAGAAAATCTTTATTCTTTTTTCGTTCTATTCTTTATTTAGTCATAATTAACTTTATCTTTTCCTTCTTTTTTTGTTTCCTTAATGACAGAATTTATATATTTTATTAATGCTTTTTCATCAAATGTTAATGGAACGTTTAATTCTCCTTCTAAACTACCTTTGCGTTGAGTAATTCTTTTGACAGTTTTTTGAATTTCTTTCTCCATTTCTGCTTTTCCTATTATGTCTAACAGTCTTGGTTCCAAGGCATGGTTATGTATAAATTTACGTAGATTGTTATTTGCTGAAACAAGTGTTGCAGAGTTGTAAATACCTAACAACATCAAAAATGTTGCTATATTCAAAACTGTTATTGATGAAAGTCCAAAAGATGGGTAGGGACTAACAATTTGTGTTGCTGCTTGATTTGCTGCAAAAATTAAAAATATGCCAAAGCCAGAGATAATCATGTATGCCTTAATATTTCTTTCATAACTCATAATTCTGGATATCTTCCAGAATGCAATTCCGAAAACTAATCCTCCGATAGGTTTACTTAATGCTAAAAATGCTATTAAGATGATAGAAACAGTTATAGGATCAATTTCCAGATATGAGGTTAATATGTTACCTAAGACATATTGGTAAAAGTAGGTTATTAAAAAATAAACAAATGGAATAGACAATATAATCCAGTATATTATAGCATTGCTTGGTTTCTCTCTGTAATTGATCATTAATATTGCTGTCGTAATCCAAATACTGAAAAAGGATATAAATGAAAAGATTCTGTAAACATTACCTAAAAATAGATGCTTACCAAATGATATATCTCCAGAACCTCCAACATATTCCCCAGTAAGCTTTGGTCTTTCACTCACTTTTACGCCTGTGTAAACACCAGTTGTGATTAAATTAAAAGCTATCATTAACGTTGATATAAAATATAAAAAGACTATCAAATTATGGTTTGACTTATACCAGGAAAAAAATAGCAAAGATAACCATGTTATGAAACCCGCTCCTGTTCCATAACTAATAATAATTATCAAAATACTGAGGGATGTGTAGTAGTAATTATAATGGAACTGTTGAAATATCAAAATTATTATCAGTATTGCTAATACACATAGGGAAATTAAAGCAATTTTATAGAAAGACTGAACCTTTAATGTCTTATTTAATTGATCTCTTTTAATCGAGCTCTGTAAATATTTTATTATCAAAAATTGTAAAAGCAGGCATAATGAACTGTTAACAGCAAATAATATTAACTTACTTTGCAAAGGAATAAAGTATTTATCAATGAGATCATTGATCTTGACCACTGAAGTATCAATTAAGACACTAACTATTAATGCAATAATAAGAATAAGAAATTTCCTATTACTAAATGACTTTTTATGATCTGTGAGCAACGATTATACTACGAAAGCATTAAGTCAAACATAATCTTTTTGTATTAGAGAATTGCTAGACTGTGATGATAGATAATTGAATAGATCATCTTACTTTGTTATTGTATCTTTTTTGTTTATGTTATTACTATTCTCAGGAACGTTATCACCAGTTTTAGGTTCAAATTCAGTAAATATTTTTCCACCAGAAAGCAAACCATATGGTTTAACATTTGCTGAACATCAAAAAAATTTTTGGAAATGGGTACTAGAGATACCCGCTAATGAAAGTCCTGTTAACGATCGTACAGGAGAGAAATGTGCGAATGGGCAGTCTAATTCCAATTCATCTGTTTTTTATTTGAGTTTTAATAATGGAGGTATATCTGAAAGAACATGTAAAGTCCCAGCTGGAAAAGGTCTCTTTATACCAATAATGCAAGTAGAATTTTCTGAGAAGGAAGTTCCAAATGCATCGGTAGAAGATTTACGTAGAACAGTAACGAAGGATCAAGACAGTGTCAACAGTTTGTATCTTAAAATAGATGATAAAGAGTATAAATATGACGATCTTATCAAATATAGAACTCAAACAGACGTTTTTGAGGTTGTATTTCCTGATAAGGGAATTTTTGGAGTTATTGAAGGTGGAGTTTCTAAGGTTATAGGTGATGGGTTTTATATAATAACTGAACCGTTAACGAAAGGGAATTACTCGGTTCATTTTAAATCAAGTTTAATTTGTCTAGATCCAGATTGTGCAGAACCTAATTTTGCTCAAGATATAAAGTATAATCTGATTGTAGGATGATGATAACCATCTTGAGACATGAGCCATTAACTAATTTTTATATGGGAAAATAGAGATGCCTAATTCAAAAGATAAAAATATATTGATAGTAGATGATGATGAAGATCTTACTAATTTATATGAAACATTTTTAAAATATGATGGGTACAAAGTAGACTCATTTACCGATCCTACTCATGCTTTGTATTCTTTTAGAAAAGATATCTATGATTTAGTACTTCTTGATTTGAAAATGCCCAAAATGAATGGTGTAGAATTATCTCAAGAATTGCAAAATATTGATCCTAATCTATTTTACAGATTTATAACTGCTGCAAATAAAGAATACATAGAGAACATTCAGACAAATAATCCAGGTATTGAAAAGATTGTTATATACAAACCACTTTGGTTAAACGAACTAAGAATTACAATTCATTCACTTTTTTCGAATAAAGAAAAACAACAAAGGGAAAACAAAGATAATAGATTATTGATGATGTTGATATGAGAATATCTCCCTATTTTGATTTCTTCTAGTTAAATTACTTTATTAATACTATTACAAGCCTAAATCTTATATACTTAGCATCTTTGACATAATACATGAAGTCTCAAAAATCAAGACATCGAACCGAGGCTTCAAATCCCACCTCCTCCATTGAATCTATTTTATATCATTTCTTAATACAATGCGATAACGTGCCTTCCCTGCCTTTAAATGGGCTAAGGCTTCATTAACTCGTGATAATGGAAATTCTTCTGTAACAGGTTTAATGCCATGACGACTACAAAAATCTAACATTGTAGTAATTGTTGCCGGACTACCAATGGGTGAGCCGCCGATCGACTTTTCACCAGAAATTAATGGAAATACATCCACCTTGACTGATGGTATTGCTCCTACAATGTGTAATTTACCACCAGGTCGAAGTGTATTAAGGTATGAATTCCAATCAAGTTCAACATTTGTAGTAACTAATACCATATCAAATCTATTTACTGAGAATTTTATAGAATCAGGATCCTTTGAATTCAAGAAATAATGAGCTCCAAACTGTCTTACCTCATTTTCTTTTTCAGGATTGGATGAAAAAGCTGTAACCTCACAACCCCACGCCTTGAGAAATTTAATCGCCAAGTGTCCCAAGCCACCGATCCCAACTACCGCCACATGATTTGGTGGTTTTATATTATTTTGAATAATTGGATTGAAAACTGTTATTCCTCCACAAAATAATGGACCTGCAGTTTTAATATCTATATTTGCAGATAATGGAAAAGCCCATACAGCTTGACATCGTACTTTATTAGCAAAACCACCATATCTACCAACAATTACATCCTCACCTTTTAAACAGCGGTTGTGATATCCACGAGTGCATTGGTCACAAATTAAGCATGAGCGAGCACGCCAGCCTACTCCTACATATTGCCCAATTTGTAAATGTTCTACCATATTACCGATTGCAGATACTCTTCCAATAATTTCGTGTCCAGGAACAAATGGATATTGAGTTAGACCCCATTCATTATCAAGCATATGCAAGTCACTGTGACATATACTACAATATTCAACATCAACTTCTACTTCGTCAGATTTTAGAGGACCAAGATCATATTCAAATGGTTCAAGTTTTTCTGCTCTTTGAAGAGCTGCATATGCTTGAATTTTCATAATATACCTTTATCTTGACATGCTTAAATATTTTTAAGTATAGATAGCTGAGGATCTAAAGACTTTACACATGAAAGTTTAGAAATTTCTTCATTCATCTTATATAGATCTCAAAGTAATTACATATGAAATTATATAGATTTTTATCAATATTACAATATCGAAAAATATGACATCCTCTTGTTACTCATATTGACAAAATTCTCTTTTTGCTAATCATTATCGCTATTATTCTTTTTCAGGAACATATTTTGATATTTTTAACTTTAATTTAGAGTATATTGATCACAATAATTGGAAATGCAGGAGAAAAATTAAACCAACAATAATTAAAAGAATCTTATCAATCTTTCAAATAAGCCAACAATATTAATACCTCAAGTTAAAATTGTAACTAATAAATTAAAATGAAAATGTAATACAAACGATTGCAATGTAAACATCAAAAATAATTAATTCAATTCCATTACATTTAGTAAATTTGAGCTGTAAAGGATATTGTATTAGATTGACTAACAAAAAAGGAGGAAAATACTCTTTATATGCTCAAAATTTTAAACGATGTACAGAATGTGCTATTTATATAAAATATGATGGAAATAGGTGCCCATGCTGTAAATATCCATTGCGGAACAGGAGAAGATCATCTAACTAGTCTCAAATTGCTTTATTTCATATTAGTTTAATATGAAATCGAAAGATTTATCTATTAAATAGGATTTTATTGTTGAATTGTACAAGGTTTTTACAGCATGATGTTTTATGTTATTGTTGTAATTAATGGGAATTAATTAAGCATATGTCATCTACTATATTAAATTATTTTAAATTAGTACGTATTCCCAATGTTTTTACTACTATTTCTAACATTCTATTGGGTTATATTTTCTTCACTAGCATAGACCATTTTGATTATTTTGATATTTTTAAATTAATTTCAATATCTGTTTTTTTATATATTGGTGGTATGATATTAAATGATTACTTTGATATAAAAATAGATATGAAGGAAAGGCCTTGGCGTCCTTTACCATCTAATAAAATATCAAAAAAAAATGCTTTAATTATAACATTCATATCTTTTTTATACTCTCTAACTATTTCATTTATTATAGGATGGTATACATTTATAATTACTGTAACTATGGTCATTTTAATTTTCTCATATAACAGATTTTTAAAAAATACAATTTGCGGATCTATTAACATGGGAATTATAAGAAGCTTAAATGTCCTTTTAGGAGCTAGTCAATCAATATTTCTGATAGGTGGAGGTATGTTTGATACTCGTTTTTTTATTCCACTTTTATCAGAATTTTTTTATGTAAGTGCCATTACTATTTTAAGTCAGAATGAAACTAAAGACTTTTACTTCAATCTTTGGAATAACCTTCCATTCATAATTATATATGTTCTCATATTTTTTATAGGTATCTTTATAATTCTGGACACATTTAGTTATGACTCATTAATTCCATTAATAATATTTTCTTGTTTTATAATTTATTTTCACATAAGTTTGTTTAAAAAAATTGCAACTACTCAAAAATCTGTATCTCAGTTAATAACTATGATAGTTATTCTAGATAGCATTTTCATAACCGATACTTTAGGGGTTTATTATAGCCTTATTTTAGCATTAGTATTAATAACTCCTATTATTTTTTTATCAAGGAAGGTCTATATGAGTTGAGTAGATTTTATATTATTTTAAAGACACTAAACCTTGTGAGCTTTTGAACTATGATTAACATATTATTTAAATTACTCATTGATTAAAGCTGTTTATGATTCAACATGTTATTGTTATTGATATTGTTGGTTTAGAAGAAAAACATCTTGATTCTAGACTACTACCAACTATTTCTGCATTAGCTGAAAAAGGTGAATCTTCTAAAATGAAGCCCGTTTTCCCTGCAGTAACATCTACAGTACAAACAAGCTTTTTATCGGGAGAATTTCCCAATAGACATGGTATAATTTCTAATGGCTTTATGGATCGAGATACTTATAATGTATTATTTTGGGAACAATATAATAGTTTAGTAAAAGTACCAAGAATTTGGGATTTTATAAAAAATAAGAATGTGAATTTTAAAACAGCTGTTCTCTTTTGGCAAAATACTTTATATGCAAATTCGGATATCGTTATAACTCCAAAACCTATTCATTTAGAAAATGAAATGAAAATGTGGTGTTATTCTAAACCAGTAGGTTATTATGAAAAAATAGTAGAACAAATTGGAGAATTTGATCTTTCTTCATATTGGGGGCCATTAGCGTCTAGCTTATCAAGTGAATGGATTACAAAAGCAGCTCAATATACAATAGAAAAAAGTAAACCAAATTTTATGTTTACATATATTCCACATATTGATTATTCTGCTCAGCGCTTTGGAAAAGATAGTAATCAAGTTTCTAATGATCTAGTTTTGGCAGACAGTATTGTAGAAAAAATAATAGATTCAACGAAAAAGAGTAAAATTTATGAAAATACACAATTTATTATTTTTTCAGAATATTCTTTTAATGACGTTAACGGTGCAATACCTATAAATATTATATTAAGAAATAATGGCCTTTTAAATGTGAGAAAAATTGGAGACAGAGAATATGTCGATTTCGAATATAGTAAAGCATTTGCAGTTGTAGATCATCAAATAGCAAATATTTACCTAAAATCTTCTCGAGATAAAGAAAGACTTGTAAATATCTTAAAAAATATTTCGGATATAGATATTATAATAACCGAAGTTGAAAAGAAATTTTTTAATATTGATCATGAACGAGCAGGCGACATTATAGCCGTCTCTAATCGTGATAAATGGTTTAATTATTATTGGTGGTATGATGAAAATATGGCGCCTTCTTTTACTAGGATGGTAGATATCCATAGGAAACCAGGATACGACCCATTGGAATTATTTATAGATCCTAAAAAAAGGTCCATTCCTTTTGATACAGGTTTACTAAAGGGATCACATGGAAGACCAGTTAACAAGATAACACAAGAAGGATATTCGTTTTATATCTCAAATATTCGATCGAATCTACCAAAAGACGAATCAAATTCATTAGACGTTGTTCAAATAGGAAAATATCTTAGGAATATACTATAGCTATACCTGCATAGTGATTTAATTGGTTAACTTTTCAATAACTATTGATTCATTTTCAAAAATAGAATCATTAGAAAATACAATTAAAAGTTTAGTAGAATTAGGTATAAACAATATTGAACTTTCTGGTGATCCTTCAAATTCTTATTCAAGAAAAAATTTAGAACTTTTCAATACTTTTAGCATTTCTGTTCTTGGTGTAACTGGTAAATGGACAAGCTCAAAAGGAATGATAACTCCAATTCTCCTTACTTCTGATCCCCAGATTCTATCTTATTCAAAAAATTATATTAAAGAGTGTATAAAAATGTGTAATTTTTTTGGAGGTTCAATTTTTAATGTCTGCCTATTATCTGATTATGATCTGAAAATAGATTGGAACCATGAAATGATCCCAAATAAAGAAAAAAAGAAATTACTCAAAAAATCAGTAAGTATATTATCAGAACTTACTAGTTTTTCGAAGGATTTTGGAGTATATCTTTTGCTAGAACCATTAAATAGGTACTCTACTCCCTTTTGTAGTAATGCTGCAGATGCAATATATGTTACAACCACTCTTAATAATGACTATTTTGCAATCCTATTGGACACTTATCATATGAATATTGAAGAAACGGATTTTTCTGATAGTATCACAAAATCAAAAAATTTTTTAAAACATATCCATTTTGCAGATAACAACAGAAAAATGCCAGGATTAGGTCATATTAATTTTGATTTTATATTAAAAACATTAAAGATGATACAATATAATAATTACATTGGATTGGAACCTATAGTAGATAGAAATTACAAAGTAGAAATCAAGCAAGGATTATATTTTTTAAATAAACTTTGTAACAAATATCAGATATAATATTATTAGTGGAGATTATTTTGAAGAAGTAAATTAAAAGTTAGTTCTACTTTGTTCAATCAATTCTTCTAACCATATAATTAATGAAGTAAGATCTGATGCAATGAAGTCAAATTTTAAATCCTTTGTCAAATTTAACATGTCTGGCTTTACGAATAAAACTATTTTTATAAGCTCGGTCATT
>JAICHH010000068.1 GCA_025922715.1 Nitrososphaeraceae archaeon | reverse complement strand
GATATTTAGAAAACCATATCAATAATCGTATTGTTCAGCAACAAATGGTGCTTGTTGTATAATATAAAGGGCCAATGATATACCATCTTAGATCTCAACTATCAAATTAAATATAGCCTAATGTTTCTATATAATAAGTTGGAAGCATATTTGCACAATAGTTTCTGTTTATCCTTATTTTTTGTCCTCTAAAAAGAAGCACTGAAACCATCCACTAGCAACTTTTGCAACCTCTTCTAATGTACCTGGCTCTTCAAATAGATGGGTAGCTTTAGGAATAATTACAATCTTTTTCTTTTTTTCTATCTTGGTAAGTTGCTTCAATGCCCTTTCATTTAGCTCTATAACTTGCTTATCTTTTTCTCCTACAATCAAAAGTGTGGGAGATTCAATGCGATTCAGAATGTCTGAACTGGCCAAATCAGGTCTACCTCCGCGTGATACAATAGCATAGACTAAACTAGCCCTTTCAGCTGCTGCAACTAAAGCAGCTGCAGCTCCTGTACTAGCACCAAAATATCCAACCTTTAGATTTCTAAATTCATCACTTTGTGATATCCAGTCAGTTGCAGCAAGAAGCCGTTTAGCAAGTAATTTAATGTTGAATCTATGCTCTCGAGTAATATCATCTATTTCTTCTTCTTTAGAGGTGAGAAGGTCAATTAGCAAAGTAGCAATACCAGCATCATTTAATACTTTAGCAACATATTGATTTCGTTGGCTATGGCGACTGCTTCCACTTCCATGAGCAAATATGACCATTCCTTTAACATCTATATCAATAGTTTTAGGTACAATTAGATTACCTTCAATGACATTCTGCTCATCATCTGTTATTCTTATACTATCTTGATGATGTAGATGCTTATGTTCAGATATCATTTTCTTTCTTAACATTGTATTACTATTAGTTGATTTATTTACTTTTAGATCTATTCTTTTTGTTATCCATATACTCATAATAGGAATACATGTTTTCAAGTCAATTGGCATATTCTTTCGATTTTATGTTACGTCCAATCTTTAGATAATCTCACTGCTCAGAGATGAGATCCATATACTATTTAGATATATAGTTCAAGCAATTTCTTCATCTATCTTTTGTTATCCATCCAGTATTTTCTCCTTTACTTTTTTATATATCAGTTAAGATAAATATGATTACATATCTTTAACTAGTAATTTCTCATATTCAGATCGAATCTTTTTGTTGAAAAATAGCTAAACATTTTATTTCTAAAATCGGTAAATTATGAATAATAGTGTAGAATAGGTAGTTCGTTTTTTTTTTTGCTATGTTCCATACATCTTCCAGTACCATGAATTCTACTGGAGATGTCTAGATATACTGGAACAAACTATAGATTTTTGAAAGTCTTGCCTAAAGTAACTTAGTATATGTTTTTAATTTTATATCAATTTCTCAAAATCTATACATTTTCTATAGAAAGACCAAAATTTATGTCAAATTTGTTTCACATCTCACTGCCCCCTTTCTGATATTAGTTCTCTAATTGTATTCTCTTGGAAAATAAAAAAATAAGATGAATAAAGAAAAATAATTGAAAATAATAGAATAAAAGTCTTGAAGAATCGAATTCATATTCATTATTGGTATATACAATTAGATCACATGTAACAAGTTGATTACCAAAAATTAAAAGATATGTAAATGATAGAACACCGACCATAGAAGAGAACTAAGAGCTTTGTAATTAATCAGGTATTCCACCAATACATGCACAATAATCTAATTAAAATAATGCAATACCTATATCTATGATAATCCACATCACTAGATTTCAAGTATGTCTGCAGGATCATTTACTCCAATTATAAAAGTAGAACGTGTAATATCTTTTAGTGATGCAGTATTTGCATTTGCAATAACTCTTATGGCTTTATCTATCGATATACCAGATTTACCAACGCATCTGACACAATCTGAGTTATTAGACAAATTATATAATCTATATCCACAATTTGAAAGTTATGTTATAAGTTTCGCTGTAATAGCAATATTTTGGGTATCTTATCATCAAGTTTTTAATCATATTAAAGGATCACATATTACTATGGTGTATCTAAATTTGCTATTTCTATTATTGATAACTCTATTATCACTTTCTACTTCACTTGTAATAAACTATGGAACATATCAAATTCCTTATATTATCTATTGTTTTATTGTAATTATGACAAGTTCTTTACTTGCAACAATATGGTGGCATGCTACAAGAAATAAACGTCTCGTAGATAAGAATTTGCATCCTTTCTTTATAAAAGGTGTTCTTGTAAACCTTATGTCTATTCCTATAGTTTTTACGATATCAATAATTATTTCATTTGTTAATTTGGATATTGCACAATATTTTTGGTTAATAATTGCTCCACTAAATATAACAATTAAACGCAGATACAAACATTAGAAATAGTGGCTCTTAATTTAAAGGAATCTGTTTATGTGATTCACACTCAGCATTATAATCATAAATTTGTAAAATAATAATATGTATATTTCATGCATGGTTTAATGAATAGACTGTCTGATTTTACTTAACAATAACCTTTATTGTATCCACAGAGATGAAAGAGACGTAATACAGACGATTAAGTTATTTATCTAAAAATAATAAATATATTTTACAATTGTCTATAATTGAAATTGATTTTAATAACATTCTTTTTATACAGCAGATACAACATGAAAAGTAGTGAGTGAGTGAGTGAATTATAACCAGAAACGTTGATTACTAATCTGAATAACTAGTTAGCTGGAGGTTGTTCTTGATCTGCTTGTTTCGTCATAATCTGAGATCTAATCGAGGCCATGGATTGATCAATCTGATATACTGCTAGTTTGTCTCTTCCAATTATCTCGAACTTTTGAAGAATTGTTTCAAATAAAGTCTCTTCTTCGACTTGTTCACTTACAAACCATTGCAAGAACGAGTAAGTAGCACGGTCTTTTTCTTTTTCAGCAATTTCTACTAAATTGTTAATGAGCTTTGTAACAGTTTGTTCACTCTTTAGACCAGCTTGGAAAGTAGATTCTAGTGAATCGAATTTACCTTGAGGCTTTTCTATTGCTGGAATTATCGCCTCGGCCCCAGTATTATTAAGATAATGAATGAACTTTAGCATGTGTGTATTTTCCTCATTGGCTTGTTCGAAAAAGAATGCTGCACTTCCCTCATATCCAGTTCTTTCACACCATGATCCAATAGCAACATATGCATTGGTAGCTGATGCTTCATAAGAAATTTGATCATTAATTGCTTTTTCCATTTGTGATGAAATTCTCATTGTAACAATCTTAGTATTCTTCGGATATCTATATATTTTGGGATTGAGTTTTTTAGATTACTAGTAAGGCATTATTCATCTTTAAAGACGAGAAAAAAAGTTACATCTAAGTGGAAGCGAATACAAAAATTTGGACAGTGTAATTAATTGTACTGGCATAAACTTGTTTCTGCTATCTTTAGTGTCTTTTATTATATTAATAATATTAGTATTTACTTTATATTTCACAGTATCCTCATAACTCCCTATAAAAGTTAACAAGGTTATATTTTCTTTCATTATAAATTCTTTATTAAAAATCTAATTTTACCTATGATTAATTATAATCTTTTAAAGAAATTTTTATAGATCATAACTATGCATAATTTTTGAATCCATATCTACTATCAATATCACAATGGAAACCACTGGCCCCACTGTGATATTAGTTCTCTAATTGGATTGCGAACATATGTAAAAAGTAAAATTACTCGAGATACCAGGAATGTAACATCACAAGAAAAGACAGTAATTGATGGAGAAGAAGCAATATAAGTATATCATCTTAATGTTGGAGACTATTCTTTTACTTGTTTCTCATTTATATTACTTAATGTATGACATAAGAAATTACATGGTATGTCTTGGAAAAATATATCTTCAGCTTTCATACCATGAGCATTTATTACATGTTCTGCGCCGATCTTTAAAATTTCTTCTCGTGTTTCACCTTTAATTATATAATCACAATCTAATCCTGTTTCACGACATGAGAATATTATATATGTCATTGATATATATACATTTTAGAAGGTAATAAATTAATCTGATTAAAGTAATAGCAGAGATTTTAAGTATTTATTAAAATTTGAACCATAAAATAAAAAATATTTATATAATATAACTCAAATTAAAATTCAATATTTCAAACTGATAGTATAAAAAAACCCTTTGACAATATTACAATTGAAGACTTTCTGTATATTATACTATTACTTTAAATTATTATACTTTTTGTATTATTATACAAAAAATTGTATTTTTATTCCATCAAAATCATAAACATAGAATGATGAAGAAAATTGATTATCATTTTCAGTTAGTTGTTCTTCATCAATATTTATTTTAAATTCTAAAAAACGATTCTTTAACAAGAGTAGATCCTTTTCATTATGTAAATTTATGGCATAATGATCAAGCCCAAGTTTATTAGTGTCATTTTTTGGGGATGAAATATTTTCTCCTAGCCATGTGTTGGTAGCAATATGGTGATGATATCTATTTGCAGCAAAGAAATATGCACCTGGAAAAGTAGCAGTATGATTTAAATCCAAAATCTCCTGATAGAATTTTTTTGCTTTGTCAAGATTAGATACATGCAAATGAACATGACCTATAGATGTTTTGGTAGGAAGCTCATTCCATTCATTATCAACAGCTGTAGATTCTTTCAATAGATCTTGTACATTTAATGGTTCAGTAACCATATGCACAATATGATCTTTCCATTTCCATTCTGCAGGATCTCTATCATTATAAACTTCAATTCCATTAAAATCAGGATCATGTATATAAATTGATTCTGATACTGCATGATCTGCCATGCCCTCATAATATTCAGGATTAAGATTCTTTTGTATCTGTTTGAGAAAATATGATAAATATCTTCTTTCTGGTAATAAAATTGCAAAATGATATAATCCTGCTACTCTCTGTCTTCTTTGAGGTTTGAGATCATTATTTACTTCTGTAAGTGCAATCAAAAACAATGATGAGTTAGTTTCAAATGATGCTGATGATGAAAGAAATGCCGTTTTAGATTTTTGTCTTACTATCTTAAATCCAAGGATGGACTGGTAAAATTGAAGTGATTTTTCTAAATCTGAAACTTTAAGATGTACATGATCTATTTTTAGCTTTGGATTAATCAATATTAGAATAATAATAGTTTTGGAGTATTTAAGGTAAAATAATGAACACAACTAAAATAAAAATATGTCTTTATATCAAATCTTTTTTAAGGATATTTAAAAATCAACTGGTCCCGCTTTATCAAAAAGTTCAAATCCTTCTGGTCCCATTGAGCTCTGGGTTCCAATCCTATTTGGAATAGAATTCATAAAGTAATCATGATACATGCTAAGAAACCTAAATTTTGGCCCTTCTACTCTATGAATTTGAATTTCTTATATCACATTTCAACAAAAAATTTATTATAAATTCTAATTTTGAAAATACCTAAGATTAAAATAAATTATGGTTTAATTTCATATACAATATTTATTGGTGTATCTATCGCTCTTTTAAAATATGTAAAACCACTTTTCTTTACAACATCTCTAATTTTTTCTTCTCCTGCTTGTGCACCTAAAGCTGGTCCATTAAAAGCTAATGAATTTGGTACACATATTAATGTAGATGCAGCATAAAATGTTTCAGATATTGGATTTATATTATCTTCAAGTTTATTTTGTGCATATGGTTCAACTATCATACAAACTCCTTCCTCTTTATTGATTGTATTTAATACATGAGTCAATGCACCCTGAGGATCTCCCATATCATGGAGACAGTCAAAGAAGGTTATGAAATCGTAATTAGTACCTGGAAATTCCGATGCTGAAGACATCTGAAATTCTATATTATTTAAATTCTCTTGTTTTGCAAGATTATTTGCTTTTTCAATTGATTCTTTATGGAAATCAAATCCTATAAATTGGGAATTTGGAAAAGCTTTTGCCATCAGTATCGTGCTTATTCCATAACCACATCCTACATCTGCTACCTTGATTCCTTGCTTAAGTTTTTCTTGAATTTTTCCATTTTCTATTGATGGAATCCATATATTTAATAAGTTACCCATATATCCAGCTTTAAAGAATTCTGCAAACCCATCTGCCATACAATGATGATGGTCAAACCAAGAAAAAGTTCTTTCATTTTTAAACATTTTTATAAAATCTTCTTCATCTTTAAAGTAAGATTTTATTGCTTTAAAGATACCCTGAATATAAATAGGGCTATTAGAATCAGATAATGCTAGTGCATGTTCAGCAGGTAAAAAGTATTTTTCTGTTGACGGATCATATTCAATATATCCACTAGAAACTTGATTGCCTAACCATTCTTTAACTAATCTTTCATTAGTTCCGGTTTTTTTTGCAAGATCTTGAAAAGTAATGTATTTGTTTTCATCTGCCATCGCTTTATATAATCCAAGTCTTTCTCCAAGAATAACTAGCATAGCAGTAGAGCTTCCAGCAATATCTTGTATAGCTTTATTCATGAATGCTTGTATCTTGGATTCCTTGATATTATCTTTTAGTTGTTGATTCAATAAGTTATTAATTTGACATAATTGATTTAAATATTGTCATCAACACCTTAGTTTATAATAATATATTATCTACGAAATTATAAGAAAATAAAGAATATTCTTTAAATTTACTTTAAAATCCTTTCTGAAATTTAAAAAATCATTTATTTGTTCTTCAATTTGATTTTTAAGACCAGTATATTCTTCACTATTCTTTAAACCCTCTAACCGGTCTCTTTTTTATCTAATTCATTCTCGGTTAATTGTAACATCCTATTTGATGATTCAATCTTTGATACCAATAAGTTATGCTCGTTATTTAGCTAACAATTTTTACCTTTCAAAATTTTATTATCTGAATCGTAAAATTCTTTTTGGTATATTGAGCTCGATTAATTCATCAGAAACATCTTGGTGTTCCTCTTTAATTTTTTGAAATTCATTACTAATTTAAATTGCTTCAACTATTTCCTTTTTTCCTATTCCATTCCCTTTCATGAATTGGTAATAATCGATAAAATCTTGGGGTGAAACATTTTCAAATTGTTTGGATGCTTCTACAAAATGTTGAAGATTATTCAAAGACAAATAATTGATGTATAAAGAGTTAGTTTCTTGTGGACTCACATCCAATTTTATATCTACTTCTGTTGGACTCTTTATATTTAAAAAGTTGTAATGCTTGAGATGTCTTTGATAAAACTGTTTTATTTCTTTCTTTTTCCTCTAATTCCATGTTTGCTTTTTTCAAGATCCTACTTATTTCTCTAGGAGAAATCTTAAGCTCATGAGCAATCTTTCTATAAGTTTTACCTTGTTTACGTAGTTCTATAACGTATTTTTCTTTTTCTTTTGCTGAAAGATACGTATCATAAATATATCTATATCCGTAGAGTTTATACCATTTTTTATTGTTGCCGATTGCTTTCAATATACTTTCACTGTTACCAAAAAACTTTCATTGTACTCATCTATTTCCATACAAAATCGTTTGTGCGTAAAAATCTGTAGATAGTATATAAACTATATAATCTACCTATTATTATTATTATATTATCATGTTGGATAACAGTAGTAGTAATGAGGCTAATGGATATTATCCAATAACAATAGTACCTGATTCCAATTTACAACTATCTATCCCTTCTTTGCAACAATCGCCATCATTAAAAATAGCAACATGGAAAGATGAAAGATTAGAACATCTAGATATTTCAAAAGGCTTAGTTGAAGTATTACAGACCAATGGTTTTACAGTCGAAAAAATATTAGAATATGGACCATCGCAAATTGCAGAAAAATTGGGAATAGATGATTATGTGGCACAAATAATATTTAATGAGACAACAAAAGCAATTAATTAGTTAGATAAATTTAAAATCCTCATTTCATAATTCTTAGTAAATTAACAAAGTTAACAGAAACTTATATTCTGAACTGATCATAGAGAGGCATATATGTTAACAAATAAAATTATTACCATAAATAAATACTATTATGATAAAAATAATTGCAGATTTGTATTATGTGAGTCATGCTGGTGGTTTGCAACTATTTTAAAAGATGTATATAAAGTTATCCAATGTCCAAGATGTAAGAAAAAAAAGAGATTGTATATAGAAAGAATATTAGGAATTAGTAAAAATAATAATAATATTTTAAGTAATTTTGTTTAGCTGCTACTCCAAAAAAAAATAATCTAAATTAATAATTAACTTGGTTTACCGGTTTTTAAATATTACATCATACAATTAGATTTATTATGTCATTAACGAATAGATATAATAACAAAAGTTATTATAATAGTAATCTTATGTTTATAATATCTTTAGTTATACTTTCCATAGGAATTTTATTTTTAATAATTGGATATGGTATTTATTCACCGTCCAAAACTTTAAATCAGATTTCTTCAAATGATGGATTGATAACAATTCCAAAAATAAGTCATATAGATATAATTAAGGATAGCCGCCAATATGTAATTTAAGATTTTAAAACATCTATTTAATTTTTGATAAACTATTATTTGATGGAGT
>JAICHH010000067.1 GCA_025922715.1 Nitrososphaeraceae archaeon | reverse complement strand
TGGTTTTACAATTTTAGGCTATGTTAAGTTAAGGAAAATAGATGAATAGAATTGAAAATCTTGTAAAAGTGAGCACAGAACATAATAGACTTACAGATATGACTATTATTTACTCTTAAGTTAACAGGGCCGAATTTTAATTATTCCTACTTATCAACCAAGTACTACCCCTTAGATGACCAATAAGCTTCAGAGTATGGCTTAAAACCTTACATGAGTCTATTCGTCCTGTTTCAATGAGATGCTTAAACAAGAGCTCATTATAATTTTTGACAGGATTGCAACATTTGGATTGGGATGAATATTACGGTTAAACAAATAGTCCTAAATGAAAATTGGTCTAAGCCAGACCCATTTAATCGTGGCTAGTATTAATATAGTAATATTATATAGGAGCTGGCCAAATTATTATAGTTAAAACCTAAAATTTTTTAAATTTAATTAATAAATCCAGTATTTCCATGATTATCGTTAAGAAATATATATAATCATAAATCTCCCGCACATTATAGATTTGCTCCTTAGTATTAAAATATAACATCTTTAAACTATAATAACTTGTTTTTTTATTTGATTATTCAAATGAATGATGAAATAGTCCTAATAAATTTTGTAACAACAATAGAAAATATTAATTCTATACCTGTGCCAGAAAGTAATCAAGAGTACATGTCTGAATTCTTAGGTAAAAGAGTACTGATTACTGTTCGTAAAAGAAACGTAAAAGGAACAACGATCGAAGGTGAAAAATCTGAGGATAATAAATAAATAAAAAATTAATGATACGTATTATTTTATTTTTTTTGGAAAAAATAGTTATATAATCAATGCTACTCTCTCCCTGAACTAAGAGTACTCTATAGTTAATTAGACATAAAAATTAAAATTTATCATATGAATTTATCATCATGGTATAAAAAATCAGCACCTCTATTTACGGCTAAAGAAAGTAAATCAATTCTTCATGATTTTTTTGTATATGGAAAAGAAGGTCTAACTATCAATCCATATAATGGTTGTCATCATCGGTGCGGTTATTGTTATGCTACCTATGAGTGGTCACCAGAATTTTATGACCGTATATATGCAAAAATCAATGCTACAGATTTACTATATAAACAGATAAGATCTTGGAAAAAAAATATAATTAATCCTGTAATGATAGCATCAGCAACTGACGCCTATCAGCCGGCAGAGCTAAAATATTCTCTTACTAGAAAATGTGTTGAGGTCCTGCAAGAGTTTGAAATTCCATATTATGTTTTTACAAAATCTAGTCTAATAGAGAGAGATTTAGAATTACATAAACGTTATTCAAATAATTGTTTTGTTGTATGGTCAATTACTACAAACAATGAGAAAATAAAAAGAGTTATTGAACCAGGTACACCACCGTCAAAATCAGTTTTTAGAGTGATAGAAAAATTCTGCAAATCAGGTATAAAATGTGTTATTAATATTGATCCGATTCTTCCTCTTATAACAGACTCAGCTGAAGATATCTCTAGTATCCTAGATACTGCAAATGATATTGGAGTTGAATATGTTAGTGGAGCAATTTTAAGATTGAGATATGATATATGGGAAAGGATGAAATATATTTTACAAACATTGAAAATTGATAACTCAATAAAATTTTATGAAAAAATCTTTAAATTCAAGGATCCGATAATAAACTTGAAAATAAACCTAAATGCTGAAAGAGAATACTCAGTATCAATCATGAAGTTTTTAGAATGGGAACTTGAGAAAAGGTGTATGAAATTTGGATATCCTAAATTAAACATAAAGAAAATATCTTCTTCTTCTTTTATAAAAAACAAAAAAAATATGGTCTCGTTAGTAGATTTTATGAAATAATATTATTTTATTTTTAGTGATCTCAAAATAAAAAATAAATTGAAGATTATATTTGTAAAAAAATTAGAAAAAATAAAATAATACATTAGAACGTCATTCGAATATATGAGATTCATAATCGTTGCTGCTAGTATTTATATTATTTTTCTATCTTTGTTAGTTATATCAATAAAGAACTCTGAAAATATTTTTAATGATGCATCTGGACTATTTCATTCTGGAACATCACCAGATGATTTGAAACCTTATGAAAATACAAAACTAAAGTTAAGTATACAATATCCTTCAACTTGGCAAAAAGAAGAACGTCTGAATGATTTCGTTACCTTTCTTGCTCCAATCGTAGATCCAAGCCAATATACATCTCCAGCAGGATTTGGAATCTCTTCATTGAGTGTGAGTAACGTATCACTAAACACAATTGCAAATATCCATCTTAAAAATATGACAAATAATCTTAAAGATTTTCAATTGATAGAATCTTCTGACACAGTCCTTGTAGATAATAGACCAGCAAAAAAATTAATCTTTACCGCAATGGATAATGAGGAAAAAAAACAAGCTCTTCAACTTATTACTAAAAATAATGACAAAGTATATCTAATTACTTACAAAGCGTATGTTGATAAATACGAACAGTATTTTCCAATAATCCAAAAAATGCTTAACTCATTAGTCTTTTTAAAATAGTTGTAATTTACTTTTTTTACCTATTCGTTATAATAGATAGCGTTATAACTGTATATTATTATGTAGTGATTTTTCCAAATCAACTGCTTTATCAGAATATATCTTACTAGTATTGTTTATGCCATAATTTGATTTGATTTGATGTGATTGTGTGTATGTTTTTTTTGTATCCAAGAAATGTAGAACTTGAACTACTTGTTCATAACCATTACAATCTAGCTTAATCGGGAATTAATTGCCACCTTAAAGAATAGTTTTTATTACTAATTTTCAGTGTTTTTTGGAATAACAATAGGAATAATATTAATTTAGATTGACTAATATGAAATAGCTTTTTTATAAATAAAAAAAGATGATTGAATAAAAAAGAAAGATAAGTTATTTTTTTTAGGATCTTTGATCTTATTCTGTGTGTTCAGGTTCAGTGGCATTCACTGCATTTTCTGTATAGGCATGTTCTTCTCCTTTCATAACTTCATTTATACCAATTACCACTGATGAAGTTGGTGGAAATTCTATCTCATCTTCTGTAGGATTAGACAATGCGATATCTGTGATTGTTGTTACATTTCCGTTAGGTATCAGATCAACGTGATATAGACATTGCTCGCCAGGAGTTGATAAAGCAGGTATATTTTCAAGAGTCGCTGCTGTCATGTTAGGTGCAGAGCCTATTAAAACCTGGGTTGGAGAACTACTATCAGCTGTACAGGGGGCTTTTAGAGCAATATGTCCATTCATTATATGAGCTGGTGTAGAGTCATAAAGGTGTAAAAAATCTGTGCCAGGAACAATAGCGTCTTGTAACAGTATTGTAACTGAGTCTCTTACAGTAGTAGTTGTTTTATTGTATTGGTTTTCTTCCGATGAGTGTCCAACTTTGGTTGCGTTTTCTTCTCCAAGAGTTTGATTGCCTTCTTGAGCATAAATTGTAATATTATTAAAAATTCCTACGACAATTGTTAGAGTTAAAATTACTATAGTACTATATTTTCTTATAATTAGCATCTATTTTCCTAGAGATTTTTTGTTATTATACTTTATAGTACATTCTTCGAATACTCACTATCATCAGTCATTGTTCCTATTTTTTTATTTATTTAGGTAGAGTAGAATTTATAATTAAGATTAATATTCTAATAAATTACGACAATAACCATTCATTCAAAGTTGTGTCATAACATATTTTTTTTTAATAATAAATATTGTTTTTGTTGTTAAGTAATTACCAAAATTCCTAATACCTTTTACAATACACCACGCAATTATTGATATCGCTTGTCTTTAATATTAAAAATCTTGAGATACATTCAATGAATGTATATATTATTTTTTAATGATTTGAAATTATTTTTTATTTATAAATAATCGAGATATATCTAAATATTCTTTAAAGGTAAAGCCCATATTTCCATCTATTCTTTTCCATATCTTCTAGAAAAGATGTTAACATATCTTCTAAAATCTTACAAATAACATCCCCTTTTTTTACTGAAGCGTTGCTGGGAGATCCAGTTGCCCCAGTTTTAGTAAGTTCATCCATTGTCCAAAATATTCTTATGTGCTGTGGGAGATTAGGAATAGTATCCTCCGGTATATTATTTTTATTTACCAACTCTGGCCTAATTGTCATCATAGCTGACGTTTCGGCTTCGCCTCCATGACCCAAGCCATCCCATACATTAAAAGTATCTGGGGAAATTTTTCCTATCAATTCCCACCAAGATTCCAAACACGCTATAGTAATATTTGGATATCTATCTTTTGTATTTCTAGCGGCAATCTCTATGGGAGCTATATTTCCATCATGGCCATTAATGATTAAAATTTTATTTACCCCATTGTTATATACACCTTCTAGTAAATCTTCAATTATAGTAATAAGAGTATTTGTACCTATACTCATAGTCATATAGAATTTTTTATGATGGCTACTTACACCATATGGAAGAGGCGGAAAGATTATTAAATTTTTAATTTTTATAGCTACCCTTTTTGCCAATTCTAAAGGGAAAATGAAATCGGATCCAAATGGTAGATGATCTCCATGGTTTTCACATGATCCAAAGATTAATAATGCAACAGTTTTGTCATTTACTTTTTTTTTGATTTGATTTGCATTCATATCTTCAATTAAAAAAAAGTCATCATCTTTCATATCCATCTTAAGTTATTCAAATATTTTTGCTTATTGATAAATATATATAACAACAATCCTGGATATTATTTCTTAACGATGAAAATGTAACTGATTTAAAAAAGTTAACAAATTATTATATACGAATACTTGATAAGGAATTAAATATTTAGTATTTGCTGTAATTCTCGACTATTTTATAAGTCTACTATATTTTTATGCACTACTCTGCAGATTAAGAACATGCGACTAACACATCCTAATCGAATTTTAGTATGAAATTTGTTGGAGGTACACATGTTTTTCATGAAATTGATCCTCTCTTTTAATAACAAATCCACTAGATGGAATTGCTAATTCTTTCCTACCTATATTTTTATTTAAAAATTCTGAATGGATTATATGTTAATAGCTTTATGATATGCTATATAGATTATTAGATTAATAATAGTAAAATTAATATTTATATAGAATAATCTAAATTATGATTTTAAGAGTTAATCTATATAGATATATGTTAAAGTTGATCATCAAGAAATATACATAACTAAAATTTATTAAATGATATTGAATCATAATAGATTAATTTTAAAAAAGTCTGTAGAAAAGCTCTACAGTAAAATGACATTATTAATTATAGCACTTTCCTTGATGACTTTAATTACAATTAATATTAGCATGAAAGATTCTCTTGCAACTGAAAATTTTACGAATAAAACCCAGACTCTTTCAGAGTTATTCAAAAACGTTGAAAAATCAGTAGTGCAGATTTCGAGTGAGGATGAAACTACTTCAGAATTGTTAGGTGCTAGATTAGGTTCAGGATTTGTATATGATACAAATGGACACGTTATTACCAACAATCATGTAACAGCAGGAGGTAAAAATCTTCATATTACGTTTTCTGACGGGACGATTTATACAGGTAAAGTAGTAGGTTCAGATCCGCATAGTGATCTAGCCGTTCTTTTAATAGATGATGTTCCTAAGACAAAACTATTTCCATTAAAATTGGGTAATTCATCTAATCTCATTGTTGGAGAAACTGTTGCTGCAGTTGGGAATCCTTTTGGTTTATCTGGTTCACTTACAGAGGGTATTGTTAGTGGGCTAGGAAGATTGCTTCCATCAACACCCGTTCCATCAACACCCGAAAATATTTTCGGAACTGATAGTAGAGTAGCATCATTTTCGATACCTGATATTATTCAAACAGATGCAGCTATCAATCCAGGTAATTCGGGAGGTCCTTTATTAAATCTTAATGGAGAGGTAATTGGCATTAATTCTGCGATCTTCTCCAATACGGGTGTATATGCAGGAGTGGGATTTGCAATCCCATCCAACACATTAAAAAAGGTAATACCAGAATTAATGAAAAATGGTTCTTATCAACATCCTTGGCTTGGGATAACAGGAGTAGATGTAACGCCTGATATTGCGCAGAAAATGAACCTAACAGAAGCACGAGGTTTTCTTGTAATTGATGTAAATTCCAATGGTCCAGCAGATAAAGCAGGAATACGAGGTGGCGATAAAATTGATACTATAGAGGGAAGAGAAGTTGAACTTGGTGGTGATATTATTCTAGCAATAGACGGAAATCCTGTTAGAAAAATAGACGACATACTTTCTCATCTAGAAAGGGAAAAATCAGTGGGCGATAACATTTCATTAACCATAATTAGAGATGGAACTGTTCAGGAAAAAACAACTCTATTACAAGCAAGACCAGATTCTGAAACTCTTATTAGTTCATCACAGCATCCTTCGCTTGGTATTACTGGAATCGATGTAACGCCTGATATTGCGCAGAAAATGAACCTAACAGAAGCACGAGGTTTTCTTGTAATTGATGTAAATTCCAATGGTCCAGCAGATAAAGCAGGAGTACGAGGAGGATACATAGTTGAAATAATAAATAATACTCAATATAGATTAGGTGGAGATGTAATAGTTGGAATAGACAATAAGACTATAAATTCAGTTTCAGATATAACTAATTATTTGATGAATAAAAAAGAGGGGGATATTGTAAAACTACAAATATTTAGAGACAACGAAATGGTAAATGTTCCAGTTAATTTAGAAATTATTCAAAGGCCATTAGATCAAGAGGAAGTTCCTCCATTCAATCCTAAAGATTTTGGTGACGATCAAGGGAAATTTACTGAACAATTAAAGAAGGAGTGTATGATGAATTTTAACGAAAGTATCTGTAATTTTCTGTTTAGATAGACAGAAAAAAATTCTCTTCTTTTTTGAAATGAACGTAAAATCATCTTATTATTTTTAGTATACGAAACTATGACACAAATTTTCGTAATATTGCTATCATTAACAATATTACTAGCTATTTATTTGATGACATTATCAAATGTTTATGGTAATGGTATACGAAATAATTTTGGTATTGATTATCTACCGCCACTTAATTTAGATGATACACCTTTGAGTTTACATGTTGAATTCAAACCATCTATGACTAAATCATATATAAATGAAAAAAGATCTTTGGTATTCAATTTAATAGATATTGATAAAAATATAACATATATACCTGATTTTTATAACATTACTATATTTAAAAGTGAATTTAACGACGGGAAAGTTACGGAAAATGTATTTCTAAACGGATCTTTCATTTCGAAAAATGGAACCTTAATTCTCGAATTTGATTCAAATGAATGGAAGAATGTAAAAAGGGATAATCGTTATGTAGTTGATAATCTCAATGAGCAGAAGCTAATGAGGGGTAATGAAAATGGAATAATAGTTATTGATGCACCAAAACTGGATAGTGGGATGTATAGATTAAAAGTAAATATTGCTTTGTCTAACCATCCTGAATTAAATAAGAATGTAATTCTTAAATTTGATTCCTATCTTAGTTTGGGAAATATACTAGACTTAGTAATAGATGATAATCTAGATAAAAAACTAACCATTTTGTCGTTTAATGATAAAATAGTAAATTATGATTATGATCGACAATCTAGAAAAATTTCATTTGAAATTCCATTTAAATATAATATGACAAGAATTGAGGAGGGATTCATTTATATTCATATGGAAATAAAAATTCCAGATACTTTTAAGGAGTTGTTTAATTCAGAAGAGTACCTGTCTACAATTAATAATATTGCCCATGACAAAATAAGCTCAGCATCTGTATCAGTAGATAGATATTCTAATTCTTCTAATATAATGGTACATTTTATTTTGGATAGTAATAGTCTTTTTAAATTAACAAAAGAACGACAGGAACATTTAAAAGAAGAAGCAGAAATGACACTTCAATTTTCCCTACAACCTAAAAATACTACCAAGATATTACACAAAGAGAGATTGTAATGGATACAAACTCTTTTTTTGATTACTCAAACATGAATACAATAATCAAAGTATCTTAGAATAGTAACAATTAATATTATCATAATTATCGCATAGTGTAAGGCATTATTGATAAAACATTTAGTCTAAATTACAATACTTTTGTAATAAAATAAAAGAAGATTTATTTTATTTTATATGGTTTACCATAGTGATCTTCATAATATCCACTTTCGTATTGGTCTGAAAATTCTCCATATATATCTTGCTTATATTGCATATCTGGGTTGTATCCATTTTGTGGTGGATAATCTTGTACTGGTGGATAATCTTGTACTGGTGGATAATCTTGAGCTGACCTGTCTCCAGATGCTGACACATCGATCAAAGGTGTGGTGTTAAATACCAAAAATGCTCCCAAAGTTAACGATGCTAATATGATTAGTGAATTTGTTCTATTCATTTCTTTGTATACATCAGATGAAAACATTGCATATTAATTGAATTCAAAGACATTATATAATAAGTATATATAATTATAATACGTATTGTTGTTACGTCACATTATTACTATTCAACTAATATGTAATTATTATAGATTCTTATTCAAGTTTATTTAAATAAAATTTATAGTATATGACTTAAAAATACTAAGAAACTGATGAATATATCAATGGAAAAGAAATGTCATATCGGAAACTTGTATTAGAGTGACCTCCATCAAATTCTTCATAATGATGTTTAAGATTCATATTTTCAAGTTTTTGGTGAAGTATTCTTGCACCAATGTGAAGATTGAATTCGTCCTTGATTCCACAATCTATATACAATAGACTCAATTTTTTGAGGTTATTTTGGTACTGACTTATCATTTTAATGGGATCCCATTTCTTCCACAT
>JAICHH010000066.1 GCA_025922715.1 Nitrososphaeraceae archaeon | reverse complement strand
TTTAAATTAGCAATTATATTTTCCAATGGAATAATCTTCCAATTATCAGCATCTACTATAATATAATTGGCACCATTATTGATTGCACTCTCGATATCCTCAATATCTTCATTTGAAAAAACTTTCTTATAATATGCCAAGGATTTACCTTTTGTCTTATTTCTGATTAAATCCTCCATAGATCTGCAAATGATAATATCAGCAAGTTCTGATTCATAAATTATTGTAAAATTTTTCTTTTTTTTTATTTTATTAGGATCTATGAATAACATATCATTTTCTTCTAACTTATCTAAAAATAATTCCAGATTAGGAACAGTTGGAAGAGGGGCAATAATTAATTCTTTATTTTTTTCTTTTTCTTTTTTCAAAGTTTTTCAATACCTCACTATAATTTTTTTTATCTATAACTATTTCATATAATGCTTTTACGAGAGAAGGTGGGTTATCATGTTGGAAAATATTTCTTCCAAAAGTAACACCTTGAGCGCCTGCTTCAATAGCATTTGAGCACATTTCTAAAATGTCAGCATCAGTTTTAGATTTTGGTCCTCCTGCAATTACAATTGGAACAGGACACCTTTTTACCACCGACCTAAAAGAATCTAAATCTCCAGTATAAACCGATTTTACTATATCTGCTCCAGCCTCTGCACCAATTCGCGTAACATGTGCTACAATTTCCGGCTCATAAGGATTTTTTATGTTTTCCCCTCTTGGATACATCATAGCTAATAATGGTACATTCCATTCATCACACTCATCAGAAACCATTCCCAAGATCTCCAACATTTCAGGCTCTTCTTTTGCGCCTATATTTATATGAACAGAAACGGCATCAGAGCCAAGTCTAATAGCATCTGCAACATTTCCAATAAGTACTTTTTTATTCGGATAAGGGCTCAAAGAAGTACTGGCAGACAAGTGTGTTATTAATCCTATACTAGTAGTCTTGGGCAACGACTTGATAATCCCTTTGTTGATAATTACTGCTGTCAATCCAGAATCTTCACATTGATATATCATATTATGAGTATCTTCTAGGCCTTTTATGGGGCCATTTGTTATTCCATGGTCCATAGGAATACAAACCATTTTGCCTTTTTTTGTAATTCTGTTTAACCTAATGTCTCTTCCTGAGACCATAAAGATGAAGGATATTTGTCCTACTTAAAAGTGATCTGCTATGTCTAAACAATCCTAATTAAGAAATAATAGGAATAAAGGAAAATTAGATTTTATTAACTTTGGAATTATAAAATGGTATACTACAAATTTTTGGTGTTCTTCTTTTATGGATATTTTTCAATAAGAGATTTTTTATGAATACTACATCGTTTTTATTACATCCTTTTTTAACTAAATCTTTTTCTCTAATCGATGAATTATTTTCATCGAGATATTTCAAAATAGTATCAATTTTCTCATATTCCATTCCAATTTCATTTTCTGCAGTTTGGTTTAGCCATAAAGAAGGAGTACTTTTTTTTAATAATATAGTTTTTGGAACATTTAGATACATACCTAATTCTCTTACTTGAGTCTTGTATACGTCCGCTAACGGAAGAAGATCAGACGCACCGTCTCCAAATTTAGTAAAATATCCAATCATCATTTCACTTTTATCAGATGTACCTAGAACCAATTTGTTATAGAGGTTTGCATAATAGTAAATTAAGGTCATGCGAATCCTAGCAGTAAGATTACCTAGCGATATTTTTTCTACTGGCAAGAGATCTATATACTTTTGTTTAATTCCTGAGATATCTATTATTTGATATTTTATATCCAATAGTTTGGATAATTCAATAGCATCGTCTATATCCTTCTGCTTTGAGACTTTTCTATCTGGTAAAATTAATCCCAGTACTCTGTTATTACCCAATGCTTGAGTAGCTAAAGATACTGCAACAGACGAGTCAACTCCGCCACTTAAACCTAATACAACCCCTTGAGATTGAGCTCTTGATACTTCCAGTCTGATAAATTCAATAATACAATTTGCAATATCTAAAATGCTCAATATTTTAAATATTATTAAATTAAATAGTACTATTAAATCGATCTTTTATTATTTTATAAATTCTAAAGTTGTTAATTAATTAAAAAGGTAATTATATAACTTTTGAAAATAAAGTTTTATTAGCTATAAATTGGCTGAACTAATGATATATTGTCTAATCGACCTATCCATACGTATGATAAAGCAGGAGTAAATGTTCGAAAAATTCGTTCTATGCAAAGAAATATTGGAAAAATGATTACTGAATCTTATTCTTTTCAAAAAATGGGCAAAATTATTTGTGGATTTGGGCATTATTCTGGATTAATAACTATAGGAAATAATGTTCTGGCATTACATACAGACGGCGTTGGTACTAAAGTTCTAGTTGCCCAACAGATGAAATGCTTTGATACTATAGGCATCGATTGCATAGCCATGAATGTTAATGATATTATCTGTACAGGAGCACAACCATTTGCCTTTGTAGACTACATAGGATTAAAAAAAGTTAATGATGAATTGGTAAAAAAAGTTATGAAAGGTTTGATTACAGGTGCAAAAGCAGCAAGAATAGCTATTGTTGGAGGTGAAACTGCTGTAGTTCCCGAATTGTTAGCGGGTGAAACAGACGTAATGTTTGACCTTTCTGGCACTGCACTAGGAATGGCAAAAAATAATAAACTTATTCTTGGGAAAAAGATCAAAATTGGCGATATCATATTAGGATTGGAAAGCACTGGTTTGCATTCAAATGGCTATACACTTGCACGAAAGGCATTATCAAAGTATTCCTTAGATGAAATTCCTGAATTTCTAACAAACCCAGTTGGAGAAGAATTACTCATACCAACGAGAATTTATGTACAACCGATAATGGAATTGATAAAGGATAGGAAAATTACCATACATGGTTTAGCACATATAACAGGAGGATCTTTCACAAAATTAAAACGGTTAAATAATAAAGTAAGATATAACCTTTCTGATTTATCTCCTCCTCATGGCATTTTTAAGCAAATCCAAAAAGATGGTATAATAGATATTAAAGAGATGTATAGGACTTTTAATATGGGAATAGGTTTATGTATTATACTTCCAAAGGCCTACGTTGATAAGACAATTAGTATAATAGAAAAATATAATATGAAAGTCCACAAAATTGGTCAGGTGGATTCAAATGGTAATGGAAACGTAATTGGAAAAGTTGAAAACAAGAAGTATATTTTCTCATAACTTCAGGTTGTAACCATTAATATTAATGGTTATTTTGTTTATCTAATATACAACATTTAAATTTATTTATTCTCTGTATTATAAATAATATTATCAATTTTGATGAGATTAAGATTTTATTATTTCAATTAAAAATTTTAACCATTATAATTTAACTTAGATGTTGAACGGTAATAAAATCGATAATTACTATTTGCTATTTATTTTCTTTAAATACCTAAAATTTACATTATTTGATCAAAATTGATTCTTCTTTATCTAAAATAATAAAGATTTAAACACCAACAGCTCAAAGATATTTCTCAATTATCTCACAGGTTCGAGCAATGCCTAGATCAACCAAATAATTGCCAAGTTTTGGTCCTCTATCAGAATTAATAAGAATCTGGTAAAGTAATCTAAAGAAATTTTTTGGTTCTATTCCATATTTTTTTGAAGTTTCATAAATTAATGTTTGGATATCATTTGCCAGATTATTATTTTCCCTTATTAGATATGACCTTAGCGTTGTTACTAATTCTCTTAATGCTTTCTTTTGTTCTATATCTAAAGATATATAATGACTATATTCATTAGATAAAATATCTTTTGACCAATTAAAGGCAAGATGAATTTTTTCTATTATATCATTTGATTTTTCACTAATTAGTCTGTATTTTTGAAGCCTTTCATATACCTTCTCTATCTGATCTTTTCCTTCAAAAAGAGACGTTTGTTGGACAAGTAATCTATATGGAATATGATTAGAATTACTTTTTGGTGGATTAAGGTGGTTAACATACTCATAAATTCCTCGCAACTTAATCATTTTTGATTGATTTGTTTCTTTTAATTTACCAAAATACAAATCTTCGTAAAAATCATATTCATCCATTAATGAAGGTACATCATCTATACCTACATGTCTTGTTCCAGTTATTCGTTTGAACAATAATAAAAGAAGGGATTGAGGGGTACCATATTTCATCCACATTTGAGGCGTTAAAACATTCCCAGCAGATTTACTTATTTTTTTGCCTCGTTTGTCTAAAAACATTTCATATTTTATGTGCAAAGGATGAGGAAAGTTTAATATCTCTTCACAGATCCAATCATTTATTTTCACTGAATCCATGATATCTTTACCGTACGCTTCAAATCGAATGTCGAATATCTTCCATCGTGCCGCAAATTCAACCTTCCAAGCAAGTTTTCCTTCAGCCTTTCCAATGTTAGCTTCGCCCTTATAACCACATCCTATGATTTCTTTATTTCCTATCTTGATTCCTGAACATTCATATAATATTTTTTTATTTTTAGTCAAATATTTATATGCATGAGCAACATATAGTTTTCCACAGTTTTTACAAACAGGAAAATAAGGTAATACATTTAGGAACTTATTTTGGCCAACAAATTCTGAAATTTTTTGTCCCAAGTATTCACTTTTTGTAAGAATTTGATCAATTGCATCAATCAATATTCCACTTTTATAGACTTCTGTAGCACTTTTAAATCTGTATTTAATATCTACACGATCCAATCCATCTAGAAGTAAACTACTCATGTGAGAACCATATGAATTATGACATTCTCCGAATGGGTCTGGAATATGTGAAACAGGTTTAGCAATATGATCTTTGAGCCATGGAGGAAATCCAGAGGGGATCTTTCTTAATCCATCCATATCATCAGAATACGCAATTAATTCAGAATTATATCCTAAATTTTGTAACGCTAGGCTAATACCATAAGCCCTCACTGCATCCCCCATACTACCTATATGAGGTATTCCCGAAGCGCCTAATCCACTTTCTACTTTTATTAAATCGATATTTCGATTTAATTTTTTTTCTCTCATGATAAGTGTATTTGCTACTTTATCTATCCAAGTTCCTTTTCCAATTATATTTTCTATCATTTTACTATACCATATTATTATTAACAAACTTAACTTAATTTGTTATAATGCTAAAGAATACATCTACTTTTAATCTTATTGTATACCTAGTTCAAAATCTAGGAATATAATATCATTAAAAAATATTCTTAAAATGAAAAGTAATACAATAAGATTGACTGATTCATTTTACGTCATTTATAAGAGTACTATAATTATTATGTTTTGGATGAGGATCTTATGAGCTCAATTTATAAGGTAAACATCAAGTTAATTTCATGAAGACATCTACAGCGTGGGATATATTTGCAACAATTTTAGCAAATGAGAATTGTTATGCCCTAGTAAGTAATAGCATCTTTTTTATAATGTCTTTATTATAGATACCAATTCTTTCTTGTTAAAGATATTTTAGAAATATACAAATATAAATAATGTAAGTATAAAGTATATTATCGTATTAATACGTTCCAAATTTGAAGATTTTATATTATTAATAAATAGGAGATATCATATTCTTAATTCCCTAAATTACCTAAATGTATTTTTTATTATTACAAAACATGAGGATATTATTATCCAAGAGAATCATAAATTTCTTACGCTATTTTAATTCTTTTTATAAAGATTTAATGATAGGGATTCAGTTATTTCAATTGCTTTGTAACATAGGGACCATTTTGAACATATCCTAATTTCCTATAATATGCCCGAGTTCCAATTGCACTGATAACAGAGAGTGAATCTACCTGAAATTCTTCTTTAGAAATTCTTTCTGCTTCTTCCATTAAACGCAAACCCAGACCAGTATGTTGGAATGATAAAGGCCCTTTTTTTTGTCCAATATCTACTACTTGTCCATATACATGTAATTCTCTAATGATCGCAGAAGTTTTATTATTGAGAGGATGTAATTCCTTTCTATGAGAAAATGGAATATTTCTCAATCTTAGAAATCCAAACAATACATTTTTGTCTTTATTTTCCATAGACAAAAAAACCTCTTTTCCTTCCGATGCAAGGTAATCAATTCTATTGAGTGTTATTTCATCTTGATTAAGATTTTTAAGTTTTTTAAGTCCTGCTTCTCGGCATCTTATGCAATTACATTTCAAGTCTAGGTCCTTTAATTTTTTTATAGCTATTTGGCGTATATTTCCCTTTTTTGATCCCGCTATAATATCAGAAGTTTCAATTTCTCTTTGAATTCTCATTATTCTCACCCAAGGTGGTATTAACTTTTTTACTTCAACAAGAATATTTACTATATCTTCTTCGGTATAAGCATCATATTTTTTATTCATATACAATTTATATAATCCAGTATTTTTCAGAACTAAGGTTGGATATATTTTAAGCATATCTGGTTTAAATGAATCATTTTCCAATAATGTTTTAAATCCATTAATATCACTTTCGGGTGTAGATCCTGGCAGACCAGGCATCATATGTGCAACAATTTTGTATCCACAATTCCTTGCAATTTGGAATGAATGTTTAACATCGGTTAAATTGTGTCCTCTGTTAACTAATTTGTAGATATTCTCCTCTAGTGTTTGGACACCTATTTCAATTCTCGTTATTCCGAGTTCTAACATCAAATCTAAATGTTTTTCTTTACAATAATCTGGTTTTGTTTCAACTGTAAACCCTACACAACGAATCCTAGCTTGTTCATTCTTTCTACAAGATTCATCTAGCGTAGTGGAAGAAAGATCATCATTTAAAGCATCAAAACATTTTTTAACAAATTCTCTTTGATAATTTTCTGCCATGAATGGAAATGTACCACCTACAATTACAAGTTCAATTTTCGTAATATTATGACCTCGTTGATAGAGTTGATTAAGTTTTGACTTGATTTGATAATATGCATCATATTCAAAAGACTGGGCTATTTTTGTAGCAGGTTCGGTTCCAACATAACTCATTGGAGTATTATATTCCAGTCCACCAGGACAATAAATACATTTACCATGGGGACAATCATACGGTTTTGGCATAACTGCAATTACTGCAACACCAGAGGCAGTTTTCGCTGGTTTAACTACTAGAATATCTCTGTAATTACTATTTTTTGGAAGATATGGTATGATATGCTCTTTCTTTGGAACGACAGTCAATTGATAAGTAGAACATGTTAAACTAATAATTTTGTTTATTTCTTTTAGGGACATATTACTATTATTTTCCAATTCCACAGCAATAGATTTACAGGCTTGAGAATAACTAAGAGAATCCATAATAATTACATAATAAACTAAATACAAAGAGAGATTTAAAAATATGTATTATTAAAAGTGTTAAATTATAAAGATATTCACTCACTCGTAGATCATTCTCAAAATAGATAATAAAAACTGAATATCATATTCACATGCCCGAATTGCAACGATTTAGACACGATGCTACGATTTTAATATAATCAATACTTATAAGAAAATAAAACTAATACACAATAATGAGAGTTACATTATTTTCTCATGAATCAGATGTTGATGGTATCTTTTCTTCTTCTATAGGTTTAATTCGATATCCTCAAGCGAGAACTTTTTTTTTAGATTACAGCAAAGAAAGTTTTATGAAAATCATTAATCAAATTTTTTTTTCAAATGAATCTCAGGAGAAAAATATTTTTATTATATCAGATCTCGGTTTTAACGATAGTTTGTTAAGTATTTTTAAAAGTACTTTTCTGGGTTGCAAAAAATCAAATAATGAAGTTATCTGGGTTGATCATCATCCATGGTCTAACAATACAATAGATGAAGTAAAGCCTTTTGTTGAGTTAATATTGGATAATTCAGGAATCAAATGTGCAGCAGAACTAATGTATGAACGATTTTTATTGGATAATGCTTATGCTAAACATTTAGCTAATTTGGCACATACAATAGATTTTTTTACCAAGAGTCAGTATCTTACTCCTTTACCAGAAATTATAAGATACTACCTAAATTTTAATGACTCATATGAAAGATTAGCAAAACTTGCACTTAAGATATCAAAGGGAATATTATGGGATATAGATATGAGTGAGGATTATACGAAATATGAAATTTTGAGAGATACAGATAAAAAACGAGTATTAAATGACTTAAAAATAAAGGAAATAAATGAGTTGAATGTTGTGTTTGTTAGATCATCACCATATATCCAAACAAGCTTATTTTCAGAAGAGGTATTCAATCTGACCAATGCAGATGCCGCTATATTTTACGGAAAAAATGGTAAAATAAGTATTAGAAGAAATAATGACAAAATTGATTGTAATGCAATTGCTTTAAATTTAATCGATGGAGGAGGTCATAAATTTGCTGCAGGAGGTACATTACGTAGTGACCCAAACAAATTGGAGGACATTATTTCAGAAATTGAACAAATAATTCATAAATTATAAAGATCTATCAATAATTAAATTATATAATTAGAGTTTAATTGGATATTCCAGCTAATCGAGAAATAAAATGATAATACTAGATGGTAAAAAAGAAGAGGACTTGATCAAATGTAAAGAGATAATTATAAATGGAGGAATAATTGTATATCCTACCGATACCATTTATGGTTTAGGTTGTAACCCCTATAACAAAAAATCAGTAGAAAAAATTTTTAGATTGAAAAATCGTTTAATGAATAAAGCTCTACCCATTCTAACTTGTGATTTTAACCATGTAGAAAAAATAATGATTTTAAATGAAAATGGAAGAAAATTAGCGAATTCTTTTTGGCCTGGTCCTTTAACAATCATAGGTACTTTAAAAGATAACAATATTCCAAAAATAATTACTGCGGGTAAACAAACAATTGGTATGAGAATTCCCAATAAAATAGAAACATTAAATTTGTTAAAATATTGCAACTTTTTAGTTGGTACCAGTGCTAATATCTCAAAT
>JAICHH010000065.1 GCA_025922715.1 Nitrososphaeraceae archaeon | reverse complement strand
CTATAATACACAAACTATGTTTATTATTAATAAAATAAGAAAAACACCACATACAAAAAATAAAAATAATTATTTTAAATAGCACAGTATATTATTACTAATAATATAGCATGAAAAGTTCTAGCGAAAATACTGAATATAATATATGTATATATTGTCATGAAAAAGATGGAAATAGGTTATTAAAAAATACTTTTAAAAATAAGATCGTTTGCAAAAGTTGTTATGATATTGTAGTTGAGATGACAAAACCTTATAGAAGCAATAGTTATAATTATTAACCTAGTCTTATTCTCAGTACTGCTATAAATTTGTAAAATCAACTATTAATTTTAAATGTGCAGAATATACTATTTGCTAAAATTTAGGAAAGATTGAAAATAAATATTACCATCATATTAGATTTATTACAATAAGTTAGCCATAACTAATCACGTGCAAATAAACCCCATGATCAATATTTTAGTATTTAATTATCTATCAATGAAATGATTAAACTACACTTTATCAGGATTTTATTATAAAGAAATTATTCTTTCCATGACAAATTCTTTCAAGATCATTTTTTTCATTAATATTCTATCAGTGATTAAACTTGAAAAAGGAAAAAATATAAAATTTCAGAAGAGAAGATTTTCTCTAACAAATTGTTAATTATTGCAACACCACTTCCTTAAGAAACCAATTGTGGATTTAGTATCTCTAAAGATTTGGGTTTCTTTTGATATACTGTTATTAAAGTCAGATGAAATATCAAGTGGCGTATTGTTAAGTGTTATAATGCATCTGATACCTGCTTTATTCGCGGCTTCAACTCCTAAAGGAGCATTTTCTACTATTATACATTCGGATGATTTTATATTCATTTTTTGTAATGCTACAACAAATGGAGCAGAATCAGGTTTTCCAGCCTCAACATCATCACCCGAAACTACTACATCAAAATTCTTTAATCCAATCATTTTATCGATGGTTAATTCTATTTCTTTCTTTGCTGCACCAGTAACAATTGCTTTTAAGCATTTACATTCATTTAGCACTTTTATAAGATCACGCACTCCTTCAATAAGTTGAGTATCTTCAATTTCTTTAAATAGCTGTTTCTTTCGTTCGCTTATCTTCTCTACTAATTTGTGATCTAGTTCTTTATTTATATTATATTTTTTAAATATCTCCTTTATCAAGTTATTTGAGGGCATACCCTCTAATTGATAAACGATTTTTTCGTCTATTTCATAATTAGTTTCTTCTTTTATCGCAATTTTCATTGCTTCGGCATGAAAGGGCATTGCATCTATTAAAACACCATCCATATCAAAAATTATTCCCTTCATTTTTTAATACAATGAGGATCAATAGATGGTATATTAAAATGAATATGATATTATTGGAATACCAAATGGGTAATCAATATAATTGCTAAAGATCCAAGAATAATGTATAATATTAATGCAACCATGGAATATAATTAGATGATAAGAGACTCGTATAATCTTCTCATCGATTGAGATTTCCCACTCGTATTTTTTCAAAATATAATGATAGTTATATTAAAGTATTTATTGTATCTTTGCCTTATTTCTTCCCCTTCATAGAATTTGAAAATTGTTTGTTGCTCTTCTTTATATAATAAATATTTAGAATCTATATTTTAAGCATTCAAACTCTAAATTTTATATATACTTCTTTTTGTAATTTTTTTCGTATTATCATTGCATAATAATTCCTTTATAATATCTGTTTATTTCAGGAAATTCAAAATGCTTTAGAATCATTTTGTCTTTGTCTTGGTAGCTAGTGATATTTTCTTTTACTAATTTTATAGACTGGCAAGCTTCATCTGGTCTTAGGCCTGTTAAGCTGCAATAAAAGAGAATATTTCTATGAGCTTCTGATATCTGGGAAGATGTAGTTTTAAGCCATTCTAATAAATTATCAAAACTGTTACCTTCATTGATGATTTTCTTGAAGGTCTCTACCGAATTCTCATTAGACCACTTCAACTGATACCTATCTTTGATATTCTTCCAGTTATCATAACATCCCATAAACTTTGATAAAACAGACAGTGATTTCATTACCTGTAATCTTTTACTAATAGATAATACAATCAGAGATTGTGCATTACCTTCCAATAGAATTCGATAATATTGTTTTGCGTATAAGTATCTATATTTCACACTACTTTTCCTATAAATATTATTAAGGTATTCTTCAAAGTTATTCCAAAACTCATTGTCGAAATTGCAGATTGTGTTGGTGTCTTGGTAGCTCAGCCTGGTAGAGCGTTTCCTTGGTAAGGAAAATCTTACTATATTTGGTAAGGATCTTACTGTATTTGGTAAGATATCTAATGATGGGTCGCTAGCATGTTGCATATTACCAAAATTTGTGCTCAAATGAAAAGCCTTGAGCGGGATTTGATCCCGCGACCTTTTCCTTACCAAGGAAACGCTCTACCAGGCTGAGCTACCAAGGCACATCGGAATTTTATTCTTCAGATTACCGTTAAATTGAATCTAGTTCGGATAATATAAATGAAAGTTTGGTATGGAGATTTTACATAATGTAAGAGATTGGATACAATTACTCTAAAATTCGATGAATATTGAGATTTATACACTAAAAACGTTTTAAATAGTTTAGATTATTACATATTTCAATTAGTACTTGACAAAACAGATGAAAGAAAATCCCCGGTAATAAAATCTAATAAGTTAAGGTAATACTATTTCCAGCACAAGCATTTAAAATAGAGGATCTCAAGTATTCTTGATAGAAGCAAAAAAATGGATAACAATATTATTATAGTAAATCAGAGGATAGAGGGAAATATCATTTTCCGGATATGAGTACTTTTTTGAGACATTTAATAAATTATATCTTTTAGCATAGATCCTCAAAATATATACGTAACTATGTTTAGAGACTTTAATTGTGCTATAAGAAATTTGTATAAGAATTATCAAATGTAATTATATAGAAAATGTATAAAATACATTATTCTTTAATAAAGTTAGATTTCTTTAGAATATAACATAATGAAATTAAAAAATCTTCGTTATGAAGATATTTCCTTAGAATCTTCTGGATAATAATGGTTTACTTAGAATTATCTAATTTCTAGAAAACATATAAATAAAATAATTGTTTACTATCAAATTTCAATGGAAAGGAGCGGAGAACAACAAAAATCAGAAAAAATAAACCCAAAGAGCCCTTCATATTGCGAACAATGTCAGAAGGAATCCATCATTTTTGATAATTCTGCAAACGAATTTGTTTGTTCTTCTTGTGGATGTGTAATTAATAATGAATTACTAAATAATGAAAATATGCAAGGTTATATCGTTCAATCAGATTATAACGATAGGGCTAGAACCGGAATGCCCGAATCTTTAGCCGTTCATCATAAAGGTTTATCGACATTAATAGGAATGGGTGATATCGATGCACGTGGTAAAGCTTTACAACCAAAACAAAAAATGGAAATTCAACGACTAAGAACTTGGAATAGTCGATCTCAACTCAATGATTCTGTATCGCGAAATCTAGAAAAAGCTTTGAAATATTTAAATAATTTTGGAGATAAGCTCTCTGTGAATCACGCTGTTATTGAAAGTGCTGCGTATATTTATAGAAAAGCTGCAATCAAAAAATTAGCTAAAGGGAGGTCCACAATAGGGTTGGTAGGAGCATCTTTATATGCTGCCTGCCGAGAAGCATCAACCCCTAAAACTATTTTAGATATTTCTGAAATTTGTAATATATCAAGTAAAGAGTTAATGGCTCACTATAAACTCATATTAAACGAGTTAGAGCTAAATATTCCTGCTACCAGAGGCCCTGATTATGTTACTATTATTTGTAATAGGCTAAAATTAAGTGAAAAGACTAAAAGGGAAGCATTACAGATATTTTCAAAGGTAGAGCAGAAAGGTATTTCAATTGGTAAAAACCCCAGAGCAATAGCAGGAGCAGTAATATATTTAGCATCTCAAGTATGTGATGAATTTATCAGACAAGTAGAAATTTGTCAAGTAGCTGACATTTCAACGGTTTCTTTAAGAAAGAGATGCAAAGAAATTAAGGCTTTAACTGAAATGGATAATCTCGTTAATATATAAAACTTGACCAAGAGTATCCATCAAATAATAAAAAAAGACATATAAGTTATTGAAAGTCATTGAAATTATTTATAGTTTTTTTCCTGCCAAATACCAATTCTCCTTTGGATTTTCATCAAATACCACTATTACATGTTCTGGTTTTGTTTTTAGAATTTCTACTGCTTATTCAGTTATTTTTTCTACAAATAATTTTTTTTGTTCATCAGTTCTACCCGGATAGAGTGATACAGTTATCAGAGGCTTTTAATATTTTTAGTGTAACTATTAAATAAACTAATTCAATAATAAATATTAATTATGAATAGTGTTTTTCCTTTTTTATTTCTTCACAGTATAAGAGGATTAGTATACTTCATAAAAAATACTAGAGGAATCAATCTTAGTATGAATTGGGTAGTTAGCATAATATTCTCCTCAGGAGTATTATATCGTTAATAACTATATTAATAGGGATTTTAAATATCAGATAAAACCGAAAATACTCGTAATTAAACTCTATTAAGTAAATTGGGAAATACATAAAAAATATATTATAAACATTTAGTTACAAATAAGTTATAGTTTTGGAAATTATATCAAACTTTTATAAAATTATTATTTTACACTGAATATACAAAAATAAAATTTACATTAATTCTAAAATTGATTTTATAAAATATTACATATTTTAAATACCTAATTGTTACTAAGATTTTTTTCAGACTTTAGACCATCTTGCTATCAAATGTTAGTAAGATATTAATTCTCCAATTATCATCCAATTTTCAGTTGTTAAACAGAACAATACCTATAACAAATAGATTAATGATTAAAATTTGATCTTTATGCTTATATATTCGTAGAAAATAGCTTTTAATATCGTATGCCTAGCGTACAAGAATGGAAAAGATGGTTCTTATACCAACTAATTGGTGAAGGAGTACATAATGCTATATACCATGAGCATATCGTAAGAGAACTTGGAAAGTATTACGATAGTAACTTGGACAGGGCATTGAGAGATTTAATTGATGATGGATTAATAATGTTAATTGAGTCAAGGAAGAATAAAAAGTATATTGTAAATTTTGAAAGCCTTGCAGAGGCACAAATGATAATGAGTTTAGATAAAAATACAAAAGTTCAAAAAAATAATAAAATTCATGATCATAACAATGTGAATTATATGACTTCCACAAATGAGAAAAGGTTTGTTCAACCTTATCTTCCAGAACCTAGTGGATATGTTTACTGGTTTGATAATGAAGAAAATAGGAAATTTAAAAAACAAAGTGTCTATAGAATTTACTTTAAAGAAACAGATAAGACCAATTTTGCTGCACAATTAATAACAAAGCCAATAGGAAGTTCAAAAATAATATATATGGGTTCTATAAATGATCCTAATTCATATATATCTCGACTATGGCGAGCTGTATTATCTGTTTCAGAAGAGAACAACGGAGGTACATTTATTCTTCAAGATATACAAGACAAAGATAGAATGGCATGTGGGAATAACAGACAAAGAGGAAAAATTGCATTATCTATTTTCAAGAAATTGGGCTACATCCAACAATCGGAATTTAAAGGTAATTCAATTCGATTCAAAGTAAGTGGTAGGAAACCATATTCAATAACCCTAGATGAGATTTTTAATTTAAAAACTAAATAATACATGTATTTGTTGGAATGGATTTTGTTAAAGGATTTTTGATATACGTATCTGTATGTTTTATTGACTAGATTATAATAATTAATCTCGGTTTAAAGAATGTAGCCATTTAATGAATTCCATTCTTTAAATCTTAGAAAGTTTCATTTTGTTGATCCCGTGTCATTACGCTAGGAATATTGGTGCGTGTGTATGTGTATTATCGATTATTAATGTAGCTCTTATTCAAAAAGAAATCAAGCAATTAAAGAAAAATCACTATTGTTCTTTAATTGACCAAGTGAAAAATGAGCATTTAATGTATCAGATGAGGTGACTAATTGACTTAAAACATATAATAATATTAAAAATGCAACTATTATAATCACCAAGATTACAATTCGATATTTTATATCTTGAGGTTTACTCTTATTTTGTGATGTGGCTTGTTTTTGTTGTTGTAGATTAGGAGATTGTGTTGGCCCTTTTTTTTCTAATTCTTCTTTTCTTTTTTTGGATTGTTTAATATTTAGAATTGGGATTTTTTTAATGATAGAACCGTCTATTTTTGACTTTTGAATCTCATACAAAATTGTCTCTTCACCTAGATCTGATTTTATATTAAATAGATCAAGCGCTTTTGAATAGTCATCGAATTCTTCAATGGATGATGAGGATTCTACTTCCCATGATTTGATATTTTCTATTGACGAGTCCGTTTCATGATCTGATGACATTAATTATAGTTATATGGGGATATTATTTAATAATTTACTTGTGTTAATAATAACTAATGCTAATAGAGTTAATTTGTCCATATTTTATTAATGAAAAAATGCATCTACCATAAATGCTATGAAAACTGCTGTAAGATAAGGACTAGAAAATTTAAAAACTGTCCATGATGCCTTTTCTGTAGGTCTTAGTAAAAGCCATAAAGAAAGTCCCAGCATTATAGCACCAAATATAGTTGCAGTAACTAAATATATATGTCCAAATTGATTAAAGAAGAAAGGCAGTATACTAAATAAAACCATTATCAAAGTAGTTCCCGCAATTATTCTTACTGCTCTTTTTTCCTCACTAACTACTGGCAACATGGGAACTTTGGCTTTTTGATAATCTTTTCTTACATGTAACGCTAAGCTCCAGATATGTGTTGGTATCCATAAGAATACAAGCCCAGCCATCACTAAACCAATTTCTATGTTTTGAGTAGTTACAGTAACATATCCTATTAATGCGGGCACCCCACCTGAAAATCCCCCAAGAATTATATTTGACTGGCTGCGCCTTTTTAGCCATTTACTGTAAATAATAATATTGTCAAATAAACCAAATATCATTAACAAAAATGCCCACAGATTAATAAGCGCAGAAAATATCAATGCAATTACAGTCAAAATAAGACCAAAGATTAATGCATTCCTCGGCGAGATTCTGCCTGATGGAATAGGCCTATCTTTAGTTCTATCCATTATAGCATCGATATCACGGTCATTATAACCTGTAATAGTATCAGCAGCAGCTGAACCAGCGGCAATCCCTCCGAGAAGAAGGACCCAAGTTAAAGGGCTTAATGGTATATCAAATAATAAAGAGGCAGTTAGAGCAGATCCCAATGCAGTAAAGACTAGCAAATACCATATCTTTGGTTTTGTTAATTCGTAATAATTTTTTACTCTGTTCACGATGGTGACTTCGCTGATCACTGCCTAGATCTCAACTCATTATCAACTAACCTAATTTATCATACGGTTTAATATTAATTCTTCAAATCGAATTCTAAATTAATAAAAAGCTAAATCATATTTTTAGTTTTGAGCAATTCAGCTAAAAGTACAGCTCCCTTAGCAGAGCCCATTTTTTCATTATGCGAAAGCAAAACATACTTTATACCATTGTCAAATACCGTATCCTTCCTCAATCTACCTACAAATGTAGTCATTCCATCATTGATTTCTCTATCTATTCTAGGTTGAGGTCGGGTAGGATCATCATGTACTATTATATATTCACTTGGAGAAGAAGGTAGACCACTGATTTTTATCGATTTAGAAAACTTTATCATGCATTCTTTAACTTGTTCAGGTTCTAAAGGTTTTTGTGTTTCAACAAAGACAGTTTCAGTATGTCCATCCATTACAGGTACTCTTGTACAGGTACAACTCACTTTGATCGTTGATGAAGAGATTGACCCATTTTTGAGGGTACCTAAGATTTTTTTTGTTTCGACTTGAACCTTTTCTTCTTCCTTTGGAATAAAAGGAATAACATTATCTATAATATCAAGCGCTGCTACACCAGGAGACCGTCCTGCACCTGACAGGGCCTGCATTGATGTCATAAAAATAGAATTAATTCCATAACTATCTAGTATGGGCTTTAATGTAATTGCTAGTCCGGTAGTTGTACAATTAGGTAGAGGGCAAATATATCCGTCCCAATTTCTTTTTTTCTTCTGGATATTTAATAATTCTATATGGTCATCGTTAATTCCTGGAATTAGTATAGGTACATCAGATTGGTATCGAAATGCAGCTGCAGTACTGATTACAGGTGTAGTCTCTGCTAATTTTGGTTCAATAATTTGAGCATCAGATGATTCCACTGCCGTAAATATTAAGTCATATTCTTTTGGATTTATTTCATCTACATTCTTTACAATTCTATCTTTTATGTAATTAGGGACCTCTTCCTTATTATGCCATTTTAAAATACCTGTACTATCATCACGAAGTGCATCAATATATCGCTTACCAGCAGATCTTTTCGAGGAAGCTACTGATGTTAGTTCAAACCATGGATGATTTTTGAGTGCAATTACAAATTCTTGGCCTACTGCACCTGTAGAACCAATAAGTGCAACTTTTAACATAATAATCACTATTTAAGATACTTTTTAATAATCTTTATTCAAGTTTAAAAAAATATTTACATGATAAATGATATTGGTATTAGTGATAGTGAAGTTTTGCTAAACCTTAGTAATATTAACGATATAAAGCCTCTAAATAATATACAAGGAAAAAAAGAATTCAATAGTCTTGATTCGTGTTCTCATGGAGGCATATATTCAACTAAAAATTATTTAAAAGTAAAAATTGATTTCAGTTCAAACATAAACCCGTTAGGTATTTCTAGACAAGTTTTAAAAGAAATTAGAAAAAATTTAAAACAAATATCTCATGTTTATCCAGACTCCAAGTGTAATTTACTTAAAAAAAGTATTGCAAGGTATGTAGAACATGATATTGATAAAGAGTGGATAAGTGTCGGAAATGGTGCAACAGAAATCATTCAT
>JAICHH010000064.1 GCA_025922715.1 Nitrososphaeraceae archaeon | reverse complement strand
TTTTACTATAATTTCTCGAAAGTTTTATTGCTCACTGAATTACCTTATAAATCTACTAAAATCTAAAAACGAGTAAATTTATGCAGTTGAATATTTTCTAAAAGATTTCGAAGTAATTTTATCAATCTTTGCTGGATCAGGATTTTCAAATACCATTTCGCAACAAAATTTCATGGAGAATAAAGCCATTTGTTCTAATATTGGCTGTAATGCCTTTCCCTTTTCTGTAAGATAGTACTCTATCCTAACAGGAGTTTCATTAAATACTTCTCGCTTTATCAATCTGTCTTTCTCCAATTCTTTAAGACGTATTGACAGAGTTTTTGGATTTATCTCCTCTATCGAATTAAGAAATTCATTAAATCTTTTTTGTTTTAGGAAAATCATATTACGTAATAATAAAAGGGTAAATTTCTTTCCGATTATACCAAGGGTATTAAAAACTGGACAACATTTGCAATTCATGCCATCAATCATAAAATGACTAGTTTCTCTTTTCTTATTGTCGTCACCGTCTAGTAGTTTTTGTTCAGTCAACTTACCAATCTTTCACCTACTAACTAAACTATCACTTACTAATTTATATCCTTACCTAACTATAGTAGATAACACAAGGTAATATGTATGGTAGAAAATCAATGTGAATCAAATTGTGAATGTGTGGAAACACAAAGAAGCTCAGGAAACAATAATGTTGCAAATGAATGTTGTGAAATGACAAATAAAACAAGTAGTAGTTCATGCTGTAGTGATAGCCCTATTGCTGAAGCAAAATCACTTTTGGAAAGATCATTCTTTACTGCACTTACAGAAGTACATGTAGAGAAATTGAAAAAGCAGATTGAAACAGAATGGGGAACTACAATTGACAAGGCGGTAGATCTAACTATTAAGACAGTAGCAAAGCAATGGCAAGCATCCCTGTCAAAGTCTGCTGCAAATAAAGAATTCTATAGTGAATTAGAAAAAATATTTAAGACTACTAAAGAATAAGACCTAATATAACCATAATTTTTTTACTTTGCAAAGTAAATTATTCTTTAAAATAAATCTATAAATTTCTTCAAAATATTTTATTAAATAAAAATAGTTACGATCATAATAATCAATTAACAAATATTTTTTGGTATCTGAAATTTACTAGTTATAAATTTTCTGAAACTAGATTTATTGCTTATTCTTTCAATTTCCTCATTTCTTTTTTATTTTGATAAAGTGTGTTGAATTGCTCTTGCCACGATATATATAACAAAACCTAGTGAAACCCATGAAAAAATATAAGGAATTATTTTTGTAATAATTTTCATTTTATAAAATATTTTTGGAATTGTTGAAATAAAAAAATTTATTATAATTCCTATAGAATAATGTATAATATTTAATAATTTAGAAATATTCTATTATTTAGACCCATAACCTTACTATTACTGGGGAGTATGATAATAGAAGGCTATGGCAAATGAATCTTATAATTTGCCTATAAGATTGTACTATTCAAATCGATATTATAATATTTAATAGTTGGAGATAATTTAATTGCCATAACACTTTCCTCTATTCCTGGTAACAATATATGCTATGGCAATAGATAACAATTTTTTATTCTTATTTTTCTTTAGTATCCTTTATTGATAATATATTTTTAATAATTTCAGACAATTTTGTTAATTAGTTACTTTATAATAATAATAGCCTTAGCCTACTACTACTGGTTAACAACATAGGAAGAGAGTACCCAAACAGAAATGGTATTGTTATTGTAGACTATGGCTAGAAAATAGTGGCTATCTATTTCTAATACTAAATTTTTACCTTAATTCTAGGACTAACTGGAGTAGGATGCCGGGAGTGGGCCTCTAACCTTGAAGCCATATTTCGGGGTTTATATCAAATCAATAAAATAATAAAAAAATTTACATATTTGACTTTTCTAAATGTTCCACAACTAGAGAGGCAAGACGCAGATTTACAAAACAAGATAGAGGAACTTCAACTAATTAATCAGTCTTTAAGAGAAAATGATAAGGTAAAAGAAGATGCATTAGTTCATCGGTCTGATCAACTATTAGTTTTAACTGAAAGAATAAAAGAATGAGAACCAAAAAAATGAGATAATATAATTACTAAACTTCATACAAATAACTTAGAGAAAGATATGTAATTTTATATTCCTAATGATTATACTGAGAACAATATGGAAAAGATGCATTCTTATTGCTATTAAATAGTTTAACTGTACTAAATTTTTTATTATCTCTAATTGTAATCTCTCAATTTTTCAGATAGTCCAAATATATCAAATGTTTTCAAATGTTAAAAGGTCAAAAAGAATATTTACAAAGTAATAAAAAAATTGGTTTGCTAAATAATTTATCGTTGTATATCTCAGTATTTTTTATTATTAATTTAAGTCTATCTATCAATTCAATTTATAATATTGAATTAAGTATTATATTATATGATAAAAGATAATAATAACAAACAAAAATCTGATTTATCACAACAATATTTAGCAAATGAACGAACCTTTTTAGCATGGGTGAGAACATGTATTGCACTTATTGGACTTGGTTTTATAATTTCAAAGTTTAGTTTCTTTTTGGTAGAATTTAGATTAATATTTCAAAATTATATTGTTGATTCTTCTAAATTGCCTGTAAATAATAATTCACAAGTTTCTAGTTCAGAACATATTTCTTCTCTAATTGGAATAGGAATAGTAATTTTATCTATAGTATTGATATTATTTGCCTTAAAGAATTATCATGATACTTCTAAAGCGATCAATAGGAAGATATATGAACCAAAAAGTATTACTGTATATATTACAACAGCAATAATTATTGCTTTGACTTTGATAGTTGCTATATATCTATTGTATATTTCTACTTAACAAGTTAAGATAGTTTTATTAAAAAAGGCATAGCCTTAACAATTGTGTAGAGATATGACCTACAAACAATTTATAGCCTGGCTATGACATAATGAGACGAAAGTATGTTCTGTTTTTAGAGTTCTTTGATACTTACATTCTATACTCAATTGTTTAAAACTTGAAGAACAAAATAATCCATCAATCAACCAATCGATTAATTTAAATAAATAGATCAATTTGTAAATCTTATTTCTTTATTTCTTTTAATTATATTGTCTACAATCTTAAAATGAGCTCTGTCTGAAGTTCTTTTGACTGAAAAACTGGTTTATATAATATATAAGTAGTAATACACATACATAAACCTCAATGAATCCTATTTTTTTGATAGGGTCGTGCTATTTGGAGTAGGTATTATTATTAATCTTCTCTTATTCTTCCTGGTACTCCTATAGCCAGTTCTTCTACTACTAACAATATTAATCCTAAATTTTGCTCATATGGTTGTAATACTCAGATAGACTAGAATACTAGAATTTTAAAAAAGAAGAAATGAACAGGATCAATAATATTATTATGTTTATTTTATAATTACTCTTTTCGATACCTTATTGATTCTCTTTGTCTCTCTGATCTTCTATGAGCAATCTGGTTCTTCAAACTATCACTTGCCTCATCAAAAAGATTAACAAGATCCCAACCAGAATCAGTATATACATGACGTCTATAAGGAGTAATTATATTCATGTCAATTTCGTATACTTTTCTTTCTTTTATTTTCCCTTGGATGTCGCTTAATTTTATTTTACATCTAGCTTCTTCAATTTCCGGTTCCATTTTTTTAAGTAATTTAATCAAACTGTCAAATTTTGATTTAGCGACTTCTGCATCCCATGGATTCTCTGGTAAACCTATTATATATGCAGGAACTTCTTCTTGGATTTGTTCTCCTAAAAGGTCAATTATGTCTCTGTATGTAATTATTCCTTCAACCTTATTAAATGATTTAACGATTGCATAAGTAGAATTGGTATTATTTAATAAATCAATTACATTATAAATTGGATTATTAATTTCTGATATTGTAATATTATTAGTTAATAGTCCTTCTATTAGCAATTGCATTCTATTGCTGCTATCTATCCCGATTGATCTTCGTCCGATTCTTTCGGAAGGGGACAAAATCGCTAATATGTCATGAGATGTAACTATTCCCTTTAGCAATCCTGTTTCATCTAATGGATCAACAATGGGAATATGATCAATTTTACGTCTTGTCATTATGTTCCTTGCCTTTGAGATAACATCTTTACTTGTTAAAGTAATCGGGTCGGGGGTCATTATATTTTGTGCATCCATTTTAATATCTTTGAGAGTAGACGATCCAGCTACACCTGCTTTAAGCATAAATTTCAATATCTCCTTAGCTGAAACTTGTGCAATTATTTCTTGTTTTTCATCAACGATTGGTAATGCTCTAAGTCTATAAAGAGACATTATTCTTGCAGCTTGACCTATAGTGTCTTTATTGGTTAAAGCCGTAATTCTCTTACCTAATAATGGAATCTTTGCACTAGAGATATCTCTTATTGGAAGAATATCTCTTATATTTATAGATGATATAGACTTACCTATTGGGATAAAGATATCTGAAGCATTATTTTCAAGTAAAATGTCTATAATTTTTGAGATACTGTCATTCTCATATATTATGAGCGGAGATTCAGTTAAATCAATTATCTTTTTTTTACGAAAATCTTTAAGCGATTCATATAATTTTCTGCTCATTTCTTTTAAAACCATATAGTTTTAAGTAATAGTACAAACATTATAAATACTTGAGTATACACTGGATGGTAGTCTGTAATTTGTCTAATATAATAAGTCCATAATTACATAAATTTTATTTTAAAAGAAATATAAGATAACACCTTGTGTTTATAAAAAAACTTGGTATAAAAAATCTAGAATATAGCGGCACAATTGCTAAACAACAGATAATAAATAGTGTTAGTTAAAAGGACAATATACAACTATACTTTAAGTAATTAGTAAATCTTTAAATCATACTAAAGATAAGTCACTATTTAAATATAAAATTTCAACCTAAGACATTATTTAGAAATTTCCTTTCAATATTGTGGAAATCTTTGTCGATTTATTACATATTTTTTTTAATGATCTTTTCATAAAAGCTATCCATGAATTGTATCATATTTTGATTTGTAATCTGTTCATTTTTACGGATATAATAATAAAGTTCTTCAGTAGCTGCATGATAATCTATTCCTATATTTTGTGCTATTTGTAATGAAATTGATGATAAAAGTAATTTACGCAATACTATATCCGTACCATATTGTAGTAAATCTGTGGATATCTCTTCTAAAAAATTTTTAAAATTCATATCAATATATCGGTCTTTAGCCTGTCTGGTCTTTATTGAGAATGCAATACCGATCATTCTTTTTTTCATATGAACAGATTCGACCATTTCAATAAAGAGATCATTTAGTTTTGCATCCTTGGTAAGAATCTCTGATAGTCGTTCTGAAGCCTCTTGTTCACTTATATGCATCTTATTAATTAAAGTGAATAGAATATGACAAGCAGCACAACCATTTTCTTTAATTTTAGATCTATCAGAAGTTATTTGATTTATTTCTTGAAATATTATTGATTTTGCTATTTCTTCTTTTTCTTTTTCTGATTTTGACATAACTACTTTATTTGATCATAATTGAAAAATATAACTAATATTAAGATAATATCATTTTCTATAGATAATAACATAAAAAAGCTGTTTGTTTGAATTAATTGTATAGAAGATCCTATTAACTACTAAATCCTAATTTGTTTTCATTATTCATTCATTCAAGATAGGTTTCTTTTATATTATAGATTAGCATAATTTTTATTACTCGAAAACTGGAAATCCTTAAAAATAGTTATGTAGATATAGTTTGATGCCTAATTATATAATTTTATACAACTGGATGGATCAAGGAATACGAAACGTAAAAGATGTACCAAAAAGAATTGATATGTTCAAATCTGGATTGGAAAAGGTTGGTGCAAAATTAATCAATGAATACTTTACATTTGGAGAATATGATGGCATAATAATAGTTGAGGCTCCTGATGACAAGGTAATAATGAAAGTAATGCTATCAACTGGAAGTCTAGGCAATGTTAGAACTAGAACCCTTAAAGCATTCACTTATAATGAAGAAAACAGAGAAATATTTGAGAATTTATAATTTTTTTTTTTGAATTATGTAAAAATCGCTACTAAGAAAACCAATACTAAAAGTGATTATACTACTTAAAAGTTTATTAAATTAACATTTTAATTTCATTTTTTAATTTTTCTAAAGATAGAGGTTTTTCTAAAAATTTATCAACTTTAAACTCCAAGAATTTATCATTGTAGTTTATATTATGATTTTTAATAGTTGCACTAATAACTATTATTTTTATCCTATAGTTCTGATCTTCTTCTCTTATCTTTTTTATTAAATCAAAACCTGACATCTGAGGCATACCATAATCTGTTATAATTAAAGTGCAGTTAGTAACATTTTTATTAAAATAGTTTAATGCTTCAACAGGATTAACAAAAGAAACTGTTGTATATCCAATTGATTTCAAATATATGTCAAAAGTGAATACAGTATCTTTGTCATCATCAACTAATAATATGTATTTGTTATTGTTGTTGTTGTTCAAAGACGTTATAGTAATAGAACTCCTTTACCTACCATTACTTTGGTGACTTTTAAACAATTGTATTATTTATGGTATTCTTTTTATTTAATAGAATATTATTTAATATAGTCAATTGGTTGTTGCAATGAATAAAAACCATGACCTACTACTACTACTACTAATGATAAAAGCAAATTTGAGCCAATCAGAATAAGGGCACACAGCAGACTATGACTATTTAGATAGTTCAATATTCTAGGATTGGAACTTACACTGCAACCATATTCGCTGGTTTATACAGTTTCGAAAATATTAAAGAAAAAGTGAACTGTATTTGACTTTTCTGAATATACCGTATTTAGAAAGACAAGTAGGTAACTTAAAAATCAAGGTGGAAAACTCCAATTAATAAAGCAGTAATTGAGAAAAAAGACAAGTGAAGAATTAGAATGAAGTATTTACATGAATATCTTTAAAAAGAATAAATATATGTGTATCATAACGTAATTTTCAAACACCAATTAATACAATTCAAGTAAATCTATATTGATTTTATAGAATATCCATACAACTTTTATAGTTATTCAATATTGTTATTCAAATATAATAATATCATAAAAATAAAAGTATATTTATATTTTGGAAATTATTCTTTATAATAGTTCAATGAAAAGTAATTTAGTTTTTGTTTTAATAGCAGTAATTTTTGCTCTAATTTTAACAATAGTGATTTTTAGTTATGATGATATTGATTTAGCATTTGCAGATGTAACTATATTAGAAACATTAGATTATGAATATATAATAATAGGTACAGATGAGAAGGATAGATTAGCTGGTTCAAATAGTGAGGATATAATTCTTGGCTTGCAAGGAAATGATCGAATAAAGGGAAAAGGTTCTTCCGATTATATTGATGGAGGAGAGGGTAAAGATAGAATTGAAGGTAATAATGGAAATGATGAGATTTTTGGTAATTCTGGAAGTGACATAATTGAAGGAAATGCAGGGCATGATTATATCGATGGTCATACTAGTGATGATTTAATTCAAGGAAATTCCGGTAATGACAATATTCTTGGGTATAATGGTGATGATATAATTCAAGGAAACAGAGGTCATGATACCATTTATGGAGAACGTGGTGATGATAGAATTGAGGGAAACTCTGGCAGTGATTGGTTGGATGGAGGTACTGGACGTGATCTTTTAATCGGGGGTTCTGGAAATGATATTTTATGGGGAAAATCTGGAAAGGATATATTGATAGGAGGTCCTGGCGCTGACGAATTTCATTGTGGCAAAGGATTTGATATTATATTAGACTATGATAGATCTGAAGGAGATACTAAATCAAGCAATTGTGAAGTCTTTTAATTTTCAATAACATATTTTTTTAAATCTAGTTATTATCGCAATTTCCTTTATATTGTTAGCATCAGAAGTATTATTGCAGTTTATAATAATCAATACTATACTTATAATTAATAGTTGAAGTTCAAATTGTATTAATATTTGTAGATCAATACCATCTAAATTAGCCCCGTATTATTGACAATACATGCTTACCGAATTATTTATATTACATATAAAATTCTAAAGAATGGGATAGAAAGGAAATTAATTATTTTCAAGAAAACAAGTATTGTTTATATTAAAGATATATGCTTTCATTTCATATTAAAAAATGATGAAATTAAAGTTATTTGTTTTAGCTATACTATTTGTAACTGTCTCTCTTCTGATCGTACCTGATTTAACCCACACACCTGTTTTGGGTCAAGCGGATAAATCTTTCAAAGGAACTGTAGCTCCGTTTGTACCTCCATCTTCCTCAGAAAGGTTAGGTTCACTATCTGGAAATAATTTTGAATTCGATGATGTGGAAGTTGAAGGTGACCAAGAACAAGAAGAAGAAGAAGAAATTGACAGAGATGAACTTCCAGTATTAACTCAGCGAGAACGTGATGAATTCTTAAGTGATAATATTGATGCTATTGAAGCCGATCGATTAATTGTATTAAGTCAAAAAGAAACAATCAATGATGATATTGATCCAATTTCTAGTATAGTTAAAGAAATTGTAAAAAATGAAACTATTATTAGCGATGAGGAATTTGTTCCTTCACCAGAATCATCTATAATAAAATTTAAAGATGAAAACTTAGAGCAAATACTGGATGCTCAGGAAGTAGCACCAGAACCGGATAACCAAACAATTAGGACTGCAGAAGGAGGAGAACTTCCGTTAAATGTCACTGAAGATGATTTTGAAATAGAACTAGCAGATGAAATTTCAGAATCTGAATCTCCTGATGTTGAGGTTCAATCATTTATTAATGAAACTGCAATTGAAGAAGCCACAGCTCCTACTGACAATGAAACTGCAATAACAACAGAGGATACTGTTGAAGGAAAACCATCTGAACTTCTAGAGATGGATCCAGAAGTTGAAGATGAAATTCAAGATATAGAAGAAGAAGAACAAACAGAACAAGCTCAAC
>JAICHH010000063.1 GCA_025922715.1 Nitrososphaeraceae archaeon | reverse complement strand
CTTCTACTGCTTCAAATTGTTTTTTTACGGTATTAAGAGTTATAATCTCTTTTGATTTGGGAATATTATCTTGATAATTGGGATTTGCTTCAATCCATTGTAAGGGAAATGTAAGAGAAAGTATAGTTTTTTCATCAGTTGTCTGATTGTTAACAATATCGGAGATAATTTTTACTATTTCAGGAGGTTGAGGTATTGCATCCTTGCCACCACAGGAGGAGCCATAAAGTACAAGTTTATTTACCTTTTCAGGATGCTCCAGAGTAAATTGTTGAGCTATAAAAGAGCCCATTGAAAATCCTAAAATGTCTGCTTTGTGTATTTTTAATGCATCTAGAAATTTAGCAGTATCATCTGCAAATTGTTGAACTGTAAAAGGTTGAGTACCTATAGTAGTGTTTCCAACCCCTCGATTATCAAAAATAATTACCTTGTGAGTTAAAGCCATTTCAATTAAAAAAGATGATGGCCAAGCATCCATAACATTAGCACTACCACTTATAAGTACAAGAGGAGGCTCTCCTTTGCCAAAAATTTTATATGCAATATTTATATCTCCAAGAGTTATTTTTTTTGCAGGAATATCTGATACATTTACATTATAATTTCTATTGTTGTTGTAGTAGTCATCTCGAGTTGTAACTTCAGAATGCGCAAAAACATTATTTCTATCAAATATCTTCTCATTATTCATAGCTAAAAGCGAAGAAAGAATAAATAGAATATTTAGTAAAAAAAATGTTAAAGGATCTAAATTATTTAGTTTAATATTAAATTTTACATGGATGAATCTATAAAATATCCAAGTCATCATATTGCTATTAATTACTGATCTTATAAGTTATAAATATAAACCCAAGCAAATAAGATAAATCTTATTTCCATTTTTTTGTAGCTTATTACTTATTCATAAATTCGTCATATAATTTAAATCAGATTATAATAAAGTTTGGTAATTTAATATTACAAGTTGGTATATTTACAATCCTCATGTGTAGTATCAAAATATAATCAAAATAAAAGTCATAAATCATTAACTATCACATATCTTTTAATGATCAGAATATAAATAATAAAGTATACTCTCAAATTTTATAGATTAAAGTAAAATGTAGAGAAGTAAAGAAAAATGGAAATAGCAAACTTACTTTTAAGTCATAACTGCTCTTTACAGTAATACAATGTAGAAAAGAATCTTGGATTAATCTGATATTTCCTAAAAAATTATGATGTACACTCTGACATTAAGTAGTTTTTTGGAAGCATTCTTTATCCATATTTTTTGTAAATAATTATTTTACTTTAACTACTGGATTCAGAATCGCATGAAAGGGAGGATGAAAAAGGATGCTATCTAGATTTGTGCCAGTCCTCCATCAACGAATAGTTCTATACCAGTGATATAACTGCTATCATCTGATGCAAGAAATAAGACAACTTTTGCCACTTCGTCAGGACTGCCCATTCTTCCCATAGGTACGGTGTTCAAGATATTCTTCTTGAATTGCTCCCTCTGTTTCTCATTCTGCAGTAGATTGCCAAAGATCGGTGTGTCGATCGGACCAGGACTGATAGCGTTGACACGAATCTTTCTGTGTCTCAGATCAACCGTCCATGTACGCGCAAATGAACGTACTGCAGCCTTGGTCGCACTGTAAACACTAGCTTCCTCTACTCCTTTGGATGCACCGATGGAAGCATTCAAAATGATCGAACCACCATCGTGAAATAGAGGAAGTGCTTTCTGCACAGTAAACAGAACTCCTTTTACATTAATGCGGAATATATTGTCGAAGTGTTCTTCAGAAATTTCTCCCAATGGAGCAAATTGTGCAATGCCAGCGTTTGCAAATAGAATATCGAGATGACCTTTTTGATCCCTCACAGTATTGTACAATCTATCAAGATCTTCGAGATTTGATACATCGCCCTGAATACCCACGACATTTTTACCTATCTCTGATAAGGCTACATCAAGTTCTTTTTGACGTCGACCAGTGATGAAAACATACGAGCCTTCTGATACAAGTCTCTTTGCAGTAGCTAAGCCAATGCCACTGTTTCCGCCAGTAATAACTGCAATTTTTCCTTCAAGTTTATTTCCCATTATTAAAACTCACTTATTGTTATTTGATAACATAAGGTAACTATATAAATTAGGAGGTAACAATATTGTTATCAAATGAATTGATGGTACGTTGTAAAAAGAGAAAAGCATTACTTATATACACAAATAACAGTATGTATAAAGATTATAATTAGGAAAATTATATTTTTACTTTGAAGTTTGTTAACATACTATAAACTTATTCATAAGCGTGCAAACGGAGGGCTTCGAGCATAACATGTAATTGGGATCTGTAACTGATTATTTATTAGTTTGGTAACTTATTTGAATATTCGCTAAATGATTTCTAATAGATTATAAAAAATGAAAATGAGGAATCAATGGGATTTAAATCCTTCGATAAAGTGGGACCAGTAACTTTTTGAAAATATGAGTAAACAGTGATCTATCCTATACTTTCGAATCATTTAAAATGTTTATTATTTTTGTTATCATTTTATTTTAACATTCTAAAACTACTATCTTATTTTTATCATACATTGCAGATTAAAAATTTTAAAGAAATTATTTTCATAGCTTGATTAACCAAGATGTATCTAGATCCTAAAAAATAATAGAATAGATTTCATCAACAATACCAACACTCTTATCTTCAACAAATATAAACATTTAAATAATTAATTAATTAATTAAATGTTTATATGGAATCATCATGGAAAGCAATCTCTGATGATAACAGACGTCAGATATTGCTTTTACTAAAGAAAAAAGAAATGACTCCCACTGAAATAGCACAGCATTTTAAATTCTCTCAACCTGCAGTATCTTCTCATTTACGAATTCTCAAAAATTCTGATTTGATTAGAGAAAAAAAGATTGGTAAAAATAGAATTTATTCACTTAACACGGAAAAGACATATGAAATGATGAAATTTTTTGCTAGTATGTGGGGATATAATTTGAGGAGTTTGAAGGAATTACTGGAGAATGAACAAAAAAATGAATGATCTCGCTATAAAACAAGAAATAATCATAGATGCATCTATCGAGAAGGTATTTAGAGCTATCACTGATGCAGATCAACTAACACAATGGTTTCCTGATGTGACCATATTGGATCCAAAAGAGGGTGGAGACGTACAATTTACATTCGTAAAAGACAAATCAGATAAGTCAGATAAACATTTACATAAATTAGATAAAGATTATCATGTAGTTGGAAAAATAACGAAAATTGTTCCAAATAAAGAACTTTCCTATACCTGGAAACATAAAGATATTCCAGATTTTCCAGAAACTATAGTATCTTGGCAATTAGAACGATTAGATGAAAATAAAACTAAGTTAATTTTAACTCACACAGGATTTATGGATAAAGATAAAAAAGAATATGATAGTCATAGTGAGGGATGGTCTTGGTTTATAGTGCGACTTCAAAACTATGTAACCAAAGAAGTAGTAGGTAAATGATAAACTTGGACAATCATCAAATTGTTTCAAAAAATGAATGGATAGCAGCTCGTAAAGTTTTACTAAAAAAAGAAAAAGAATTCACCGTATTACGTGACCAACTTAGTCAACAAAGACGAGATCTGCCTTGGGTTGCAGTTGATAAAGAATATCTATTTGAAGGACCAAATGGAAAAGAAACTTTGTCAGATCTTTTTGATGGAAGAAGTCAGCTAATAGTATATCACTTTATGTATGATCCTAACTGGGATGTAGGTTGTCCATCTTGTTCTTTTTGGTCTGACAATTTTAATGACATAGTTGTCCATTTGAATCAACGAGATGTTACCATGATTGCGGTTTCGAGAGCACCTTATAACAAGATAGATGCATACAAGAAGCGATTGGGCTGGGATTTTAAATGGGTTTCTTCTTATGATACAGATTTCAACTTTGATTATCATGTATCATTTACAAAAGAAGAGCTAGAAAAGAAAGAAGCCTTCTACAACTTTACAATTCAAGATCCGTATGTTTCAGAACAACCTGGAGTAAGTGTCTTTTACAAGAACAAATCAAATCATATATTTCATACTTATTCTACTTATGCACGTGGTCTGGATATACTGAATACTGCATACAACTACCTTGACTTGGTCCCCAAAGGACGAGATGAAACTGGTTATGATTTTCCTATGACATGGGTTCGTCGTCATGATGAATATAGTGAATAAATACTTCATTATTATTGCAAATTTGGGAAAGTAAAAAGTAGATAAAAAATCATATTTTTTATCTTTTAGAATTTATTTAGCAACAAATTTGCATTTAATCTTGTAATAGAATACAAATTTATGTCCTATTTTACAATTCTATATGTTTATAAAAAATATTAACTTAACACTATTTTATAATATGCCTTTAAGTAAACTCGAAACGAATCTGCGAGCTATCAAACCATCTGGATCAAGATTGGGATTGAATATAGTAATATCCATCCCAACACTGCGACCTGATTCAACTATGATTTTCAAAAGCTCACTAAGCTCATCAAAACTTAGACCACCATTTAGACGATAATCTACTGCTGGCATGATTGTATCATCCAATACATCGACATCGAGATGGATCCAAAATCCACATAGTTCATCCTTCAAAAGATTCTTAACAGCCTCTGAGACAGCAGTTGTAATTCCTCGTTGTTTAACGTATGCAAGATCAAATGAATGAATATCGGTATTTCGAACATCTTGACTTCCAAAACTTGCTGCTTGTTCTCTATCGCGGTATCCAAATAGAATTATGTCTTCATCACAGACAAGTGGTTTTAGACTATCGATATTAGTCAAAATATCTGGGCCTCGACCAGATACAATTGCAAGATCCATATCAGCAACCTCTCCCGTTAAAGAAGCTTCTGGCTGATAAAAATCAGCATGGCCGTCTATAAAAAATAATCCATACCTTCCCAAACGTCTTAGAGCTAGAAGATTTCCAATCAGAATGCTACAATCACCTCCTAATACAATTGGGTATAGCCTACTACGAATAACAGAAGAAACTCGATTTGCAAGTTGTAGCGAAAATGTTTTGATGGAGTGGGGATTTATTAGAAGTGTTACTTTGTCCCGCTCTGAATTATAAGGCAAAGAAGAAACTTTCCCTGCATAATCGGCATTTAATCTTTCAATCAGACCTGCTCCGTTCAGTGCTTCAGGTAGATATTCTACTCCTGTAGGTCGTAAACCTAGAATGGAGGGAGCATCTATAATTGTAAATCTTGATTTCAAAATTATTTACCTAATGACAAATTAAAGAGATTTTTCAAAGTCTATTATAAACTTATTCGTAGGCACTCAAACGTAGGAGTGTCAACTGATTTTGACACAATTTTGTAGTTCAAAAAGTAATAGGAATCAAAAAAAATTATTCATTTAATATTCCTAATTAGAGAACCCACTAAAGAGATTGATATGAGTGTTATGGAGGATGTCTTTCGAAGAATGCGAAAAGATCTTCAAAAGATACTATAGGATGACTCTCGACTTTGCATGAATCTAGGATATTTCTACCTAACAATTCCAATAATTCTAATTCATTTGCTACATCTATTACAAAAAAATGACCACGTCTATCGCCGAATTGTCCGCCATTAACTAATTTTCCGGAATTCATAATTGTTTTAATTTGCGATGTGATTAACTCTGTTTGTCTTTTTAAATCCTCTTCTTTGTGAATAGTTTCAAAAACTTCAGTAGTTACAAGAAATCTCATTGATAAAATATAATGAGTAATTATTTAAATTTTATTCAGTATTAGAAATAATGAAGGACTTAATTTTATACAAGTTTTTTATTCAGATAGAAAGGCGACTCGAATGAAATGAAATAATATCATAAAAGATTTTATTTATATGGAAAACAGTTCCAGAATTACTTGATAAAGTAAATGAGTTTACAAAACAATGTAGTGTTGGAAACATCTTTGATGTATCTATAACTGAAGTATTAGAAAAGGAAATAGAGATTCATACAAATTATGATAATGGTAAAGAAATTTATTAATTTTTTATTTGCGTTAGTTGGAGTTACATTTTAACAATATGGTTCATCTACCTATTATTTCATTCTTTTTGTATAGGTGGGAATTCACTTGGATGAACATGAGATTTTATATGTTCATAACAAAAATGAATTGAACAAATAGGACATTTATTAGTCGGTTGATTATGACAATTATGTATTGTGCAAACTACCAATCCTCCTCTCAAAGAGTTACCATCATTTATCAATCTATTTGGATCTATTACCTCTCCCATAAACGCATTCCTTGGCGTATCAACTTTATTTGCTTTTATTGTATATTATCTAATGAACAAAATTATTTGTGTCTTAATTACTAATCTTTTTGTAAACAGATAGATATATTTTACTTTGAAGACCAATATGTTCCTCTATTCTTCAGCCAAGTCTGATAGTTAGTTAGTATTTTTGAATGATCAAATCCCAATTTTATATTTGTTAAATTATTGGTATCAATCCATCTTAATTCTGCAATACCCTCTCCTGCTTTTAGCTCACCACTAGTGATTTTAGCTGTAAAAGTTATAGACATAATATGTCCTCTTGGATCTCGATTAGGATCAGAATAAACACCTAGAATATCAGTTGGTTCTACTTTAACCAATAACTCTTCTTCTGCCTCTCTTCTTACTGCATCTTCTACTTTTTCCCCTTCATAAACAAATCCTCCTGGCAATGAAAAATAATCTTTGAAGGGATCTTTTTTCCGTTTTATTATTAAGACCTTGTTGCGATTAGAATTTTCAGATAATATTATATCTATTGTCGGGACAGGATTGCTTGATTTATCATTTTTATTGGCATTACTCATATAGATTAATTAGAACAAAAAGTATAATAGGATTATTCAAATCAAGAATAAAATATGGATTATATACACTTACATTTTAAAACTTAATTCGAATTCTAAGGAACTTGAATTCTCATTAGAGCAGAGTTCGGTAACATAATATAATAAGTTTTTGTTATTGAAATATAATTGTCATCATCTAAAGATTTTGATTTCAGGATTCAGAGGTATTTGAACTTCTAAAAATTCAGTAGCCTTTTTGAGATACCGTGGGATCTCTTAGCGATCTCATACTATGATATCATTATTATTAGATATATTAATTTCTAGAGTAACTTTATCTCCTATTTTTATCCCAAGTTCTTCAAATTCACTGACGTTCATTTTAAATGTAGTCGATTCTGACGTTATGTTATTTCTACCGCCACCAAATGCACTTTCTATAGCATCAGATATTTTCTTCGGTAAATTCTTCAAATCATCTAATGAAGTAATAGGTATTGCCGCTACTCCAAAAGGGTTTTCAGGGAAGCCTTGCTGTCTTCTAGTAGGAGAAAAATTACCCTTAGTATAGATTGATACGTAAACATAAGGACTATTATCTTTAGAAGTATCAATTTTTGATACGATAAACTCTTTCTTGTAACCCATATGATAACTTATTCAATCACCCCAAATATATTCATCTCTTTATTTGAAATACTTCGGCCCGTTCTACCGTTGAATACCAATAATAATAATAATAACGATGGTAAATTTCTAAAACTGATAAAATATTGTACAAGTATTATATACTTTAACTATTTTTAGACTCTATGCTCCAAGTTATAGGATATGCAGCTAAGGAAGCCAAAGCATCTCTAACACCTTTCTCTTTTGAAAGAAGAGACCTCCTTGATCATGATGTAGTGATTGATATTCAGTATTGTGGGATTTGTCATACTGATATTCATCAAGTAAAAAATGAATGGGGGCGATCAAACTATCCTATGGTTCCTGGTCATGAAATTGTAGGGAATATTTCACAAGTCGGTTCACAAGTTACACGATTCAAAATTGGAGATAAAGTTGGCGTAGGTTGTTTTGTTGATTCTTGTCGCAACTGTGATGCTTGCAGTAAAGGACTGGAACAGTATTGTAATAATGTACTCACAACTTATAATGGAATAGAAAAAGATGGTAAAACTCCTACACAAGGAGGATATTCTAATAAAATTATAGTAGATGAAATCTATGTCCTTCGTATGCCTGATAACCTTCGTCCAGAACGTGCAGCTCCTCTTTTATGCGCTGGTATAACTCTTTATTCACCTCTTATGAAGTGGAAAGCAGGCCCAGGGAAAAAAGTTGCGATAATAGGTCTTGGTGGCTTGGGTCATATAGGGGTAAAAATTGCACATGCCCTTGGATCAGAAGTAACTGTATTAAGCCATTCACTTAAAAAGCAACAAGATGCAAAGAAAATGGGAGCTGATAACTTTTATGCAACATCCGATCCCAAAACTTTCGAAAAACTTGAAGGGTATTTTGATATTATGATCAACACAGTTTCAACTGATATTAACTTGAATCAATATTTGAATCTCCTTAAACTTGATGGAACAATGGTAGTAGTTGGAGTTCCAGAAAAAGATACTCAGATTAATGCATATTCTTTAATAAGTGCTCGCCGCAATCTTGCTGGTTCCTTAATTGGTGGAATTAGGGAGACCCAAGAAATGCTCAATTTTTGTAGTAAGCATAATATTACATGTGATATTGAACTCATTCCAATTGAAAAGGTAAATGAAGCTTATGAGCGTATATTAAATAGCGATGTACGATACCGTTTTGTAATTGATTTAAATTCTCTTGGCAATATGTAACTATAAAGACAAACTCATAATAACTGGTTAAAAGACTAGAAGAGATTAATTTTGTAGGTATTTCTTTGAACTTTTTTCTTACATTTCATACAAGATATAATCCAATCAGATAGCGGGTTCGGATGTGTGTCAACTGATTTTGACACAATTTTGTAGTTCAGTGAAACATAACAATTGGTCAATATGAATAATTATTAAGATTTAAAGGATTATACACATTAAATGATCTTAGAATCCTTTATTTCTTAGCATTTTATCTTCTTCTTCTGATTTTTGATGTTCATACAGATCCTCTACAGTATTGAAAATTATACCACATTCTTTACATCTAAGAGTTTCACTCGATGTCATTAGTATAATATAACTTACATACTATATTAACAATAGACAGATTGAATTTGCATTAAACATTACAAATAAGATATTAATGAAAGAATAATTAGTAAAAGCCATAGCCCTCCTTTTCTTCTTCTCTATGTAACCCAAGAACCTTAGAGATAGAAAAGGAATGCCATGACTATGGAACCAAATTTTTGTTGTTGATAGCAATATCCTTTCAATTCTAAAATATTTAAAAATCAGTGAACAAAATTAACT
>JAICHH010000062.1 GCA_025922715.1 Nitrososphaeraceae archaeon | reverse complement strand
ACTTTATTTTTCAAAAAGGTAATAATATGATCATTTAAGAACTATTATACCAAATAAAAGCAAAATTTGAAATTTTTCTTTTCAATTCTTTCTACTAGCAAGAAAATTTTGTATCGTCTCTGTTAAATTTTTTCTGTCTAATGGTGACGTATATTTTTTCTTTAATCAATTATTAGTTTCACTTTTTAATATGTTACCTTACTTAAACTCCAAATATTTTAATTAATATGGTACATATTCTTCAATTATTTTTATAACTAAATTATTTTTTTTATTTTTCTATACTATAAGTCTAATAATTATATTACTTAAGCAATATATAATCAAGATATATAAAACAATATGTTAATTTATGTTAAGAAATTAAAGACCTGGAAAGTCTACATAGAAAGTCCAATTTAAAATTAGATCTGATAATTTTTATAATTGTAGAATTTAATCAAAATATTCTAAATAATTCTTCCTAAAGCAATTTTACTTAATCTAATTAAAAATATTAAATGGATAATAGGGGAATATAAAATCTAGAATATAATAATAATAGAATTTTTAATCCCATTTATCTTGTTTATACAATCAAAATAATAAGATAATAAAATTTAGATTAAGGATATTATCTAGACACTCTTATGTCATCTAATACAAGCAGACCTTTTAGTTGTGTTTACTGTGGAATTGAATATAATGCTATAAAACCAGATGATATACATACCAAAGCAAATAAATATAAAATTAATAGAAATGATATTGAAACAATACATAAGTGCAAGGAGTGTGGAAAGATTACTAAATTATATTGGTCTGAGCAAAAAGGATCCAACTAATTATATAATTTTTTTATATACTAAATTAAGAATATGTGTTAAAAATGAGCAGAAAGAAACATAATAAAAAAATGGTCTTAAACAAATGATTCAATTAACAAATAGAATTTTTAGAAAAAGTTTCATCTTTTTTACCTCTGGTTATTGGAAACCATATAAGCGAAGAAAAACAACAAAAAGGCTCAATCGGTTTTTCTTATAATAAAACCATAACTATATATTTAGTACTATAATCTTAATAAGCTATTTTCAATAGACTGAAGATTATTAAGAAGATTTAAAGAAAGTTTTCTCTAATATTTTTTAATTATTTCTACTATTAGAAATTGGCACAACGATTAAAAGTAACAGAAAATCAACAATATTGTAATTGAAATTTTGTAAGTGTAATTCAGTACATATTCTTATCATTCATATATTATTTTCTACTATATTGTTAAATACTTATTTTAGTGGAGAAGAAGACGATAACAATAATGGATATAATCATATTAGTTTAAATTTTTTACAATATTCTTATGCAATTGAAACTGATGATAAAGATAATAATGTCAAAAAACAAGACGAAAAAAACAATGAAGATTCTAAAGAAACAGACGATGAATCATATAATAATAATAAGGGAACATCTATTTTTAATTTTGTAGCCGTTGGAGACTGGGATTGTAATTCTGAGACAGAAGATACAGTAGATAATATTATTGAACAAGACCCTGAACTTGTTTTAGCTCTTGGTGATCTGTCGTATAATGGAAAAGCTAAATGCTGGTTAGAATTGATTGAACCCATAGCAGATAAAATTAAAATAGTTTTTGGAAATCATGAAGAAGATTTAATAGATGATTATAAGGATTTTTTTGGCTTGAAAGAACAATATTATTCTTTTAATCAGAAAAATATTCACTTTTTGGTATTATCTACAGAAACCGATTATGATGATGATTCAGAACAATATCAATTTGCTATTAGAGATCTTGAAAAATATTCTAAAGACCCATTTATTGACTGGATTGTTGTATTCTATCATTATCATATATATGGATCTGGTTCTAGTCTTCCAGAGGATAAAGATTTTAGAGAAACATACCATCCTCTTTTTGATAAATATAAAGTTGATTTGGCTTTACAAGGTCATCTTCATGTCTATGAAAGAACATATCCAATTACTTTTAATGATGATGATGAGGACGAGCCAATAGTACAAGATAACACTCAGAATATATATAAAAATCCAAAGGGAACTATATTTTTGACCGTAGGAACTGGAGGAGCAGATGATATGCAACTCTCTTCGTTAAAAGATTTTTCGGCTGAAGGAATCGCCGGTGAATTTGGAATAGTGAATATTGAAATAGAAAACGATCAAACCCCACTTTCTGGTAAATTTATTAAAAATGGAAAAAAACAAGAAATTCTGGATGAATTTAAAATAATAAAAGATAAGTAAAAGTCGTCGTTATATTTCTATACCAATAGCATTCATATTTTTATTTCTTATTGTTATTGGAAGTTTTGATAACGATACTCTAGTTTAGTTGCTATTAGGAATATACAGCTACCAGTATACCAATCAACTTGTATATTGGTGTTGGGATATGTGGATAAAATTGACCTAAAAAGAAGAAAAACATTAAACCCAAAAAAATAGATCTTTGTTATACCTAAATAATTAGTTACTATATTAAATCTTTATTTTAAATAAGAAATTTCCAAAATTAATAAATTGGAAATATTCACTTTCCGTACATGCTAAGAAATTTAGGAATATTTTTCCTAGGAATTGTATTTCTTGTAACTCTGAACCTCACCTTCTCTTTTATAGGAACGGTTATGGCACAAGATTCAGAAATTCTCTCCAAAATTACTAATGATAATAAACAAGATAAGCATGACGATGATAAATTAGTTGTTGTAGCTCAGATCAATTTAAAAGATACTGAAAGAAATGGATTTCTTAAAGTAGTTGGTGTTATTAATGGAGAGGATTTTGTCAAAACTATTCCTTTAGATAAGTTAAAGGAAACAACCAAAAAATTGAAAGTTAAATTCTCAATGGATAAAGAAAATGAGATAGTAAGTGCTAGTAAACCAGATGAATTTTTTGTTTGTGCTTATCATGTTAAAAATACTGATACAAAAATTACTTCTTATGATAAACAAGGAATTATTGAATATTTTGACTGTAATGAAGGTGATATAAAATCTACTACTAGTCCAACACAGATAAGTTTATTTAAATTGACTTCTCAAGTTTATAATAAAACTTCTACATATTATAATTTGCATTCAAAACCACAAGTATTATCATTTGCTACTCTAGCTAATGATAGCACAAAGACTAGTAAGGATGTAGCTAATCTTAAAACAGATATTGCAAATAGTGGTGATAAAGATAGCAGTAACAAACCGGTAAAGGTAAAAATAATAGTGCCAATGGAAGACAAAAAGGATGCTAAAAAGATCAAAGTTATGGCTATGCTTAAAGGTCAAATTAAATCTGAAATAATAGATGATGTTCAAAAGGAATTTGATAAGATTGGTGGATATACAATTGAAAGAACATTTGCATTTGACAGAAATACCGATATCGGTCCAATACAAATTGGAGATAGATATCATGCATGTGTAATAGGACAAGACTTAAATCCTCCAGAAGGAAGTGAATGTGAAAAACGACTAATAAAACACCTTGACAAAACTAATGCCTTGGCGGCTCGATAGTACACATAATTTAGCATATTTAATTATTTTTTTTGAATAATTAAAGAGGCAGATAAGACTATGCTCTAATTTAAAATAGAATATCATCAAACTATGGATCAATAATGGATAATGGGCATAGTAAATAATGGATATGAAGATGGATATTATGGATATACATGCAAATTATTAGATTTCAATTTTATTGCAATTGCAATAAAAAAAGGACAAATTTACATTACAACTTGATTAAAAATAATAATGTAAAATAAATTCAATCAACAACTCTTTCTTTTGCTTTTTCTGCTTCGTATTCTGCACCGGTGTCCCTATCAGGGTCTGCAATTTTTTTACCTACTGCTCTTGCTCCTGCCTTTATTTTATCATCTAATCCTACTTCTTCATCTGTTTCAATTTTTATATCCTTATCGTTTTCCATTGTAATAGTTGTTGCATTTATATATATAAAAGTTAGAGATTAAATTTTCTGATAAATTTTACATATTATTTATTATTTATTTTTTTAGAAAAAATAAGAAAAATACAATTAATTTATTCTGTGTAATTGTAAACTTTATTTAATAGCCATAGAATATCAAGGACGACTATTGGGATGGCTATGGCTTGATTGAAGAGTATATATAATTATTACTTTAAGAATTAAGACAACTAGATGTAATAGCTTAATCTTGAAGTAACCAATTACTATAAACATATGATTAGGCTAGAACTACAATACAACGACTTGACAAATACTCTATAGTTATAAAAATTTCATATCTTCAATAGGAATTGATCTCTTAACGATAATTATTTTTCCTAAACAATGAGAATATTGTAAAATTTACTAGGTTTTTAACATTGTTTAGATGTGTAAAATTTGAGTCTATGTGAAGATTGCCGTATAGAATGAATCAAATCTTAAAGTGTTTATATTATTACTCACTTCAGATCTGTAAATCTCATATCTCAAATATAATATAAATTCAAGATAATTGTTATATTATTTCGAAAAGACAAATATTAGGAATCATTCTTCTAATAAAGTAAAAACAATGTATAATCATACACATGTAAAAGATATTGAAAATGTATTAATATTACAGGGTGGCGGTTCACTAGGTGCTTTCGCATGTGGAGTTTGCAAAACCTTTGCAAAAAAAGATATAAAATTTGACATAATAGCGGGAACATCAATAGGAGCAATTAACGGAGCGATAACTGCTGGAAGTAAAAATGAAAATCCTCAAAAAGATTTAGAAGATTTTTGGATAGAGATAGCAGAAAGTAGTTATAACATCATCCCTGATATCTTTTCTTTTGATTATGATTATCAAAACAATCAAATTAATTTCAAGAGATCCTCTTCTGCAGCATTAAATGCAGCATTTTTTGGCGTTCCAAAATTCTTTGTTCCTAGATGGTGTAATTGGAATATGTTTAGATGTAATACTTCAAATGATTACAATATGTTACCATCAAATTGGACTTATATATATGATAATACTTTATTGGAAAAAACATTAGAAAAGTACATAGATTTTAAAAAATTGTCCCCAGATACAAAACGTAATAATATTAATAATAATGATGGTTCCAATAATACAATACGACTTATAATTTCTGCTGTTGATGTACTTTCAGCTGAACCAATAATATTTGACAGTTACAAAACACAGATACAGATGAAACATCTTTTAGCTACAATTGGATATCCTCAATATGGATTCCCATGGAGAGAAGTAAATGATAACGTATATGCATGGGATGGATCTTTATTAAGCAATACTCCAATACGCGAAGTTATGATGGCTTCTCCTAGTAACGATAAAAATATATTTATAATCGAAAATTATCCTAAAAAAATAGATAAGCTTCCATCAAATATGAGTGAAGTTCAATCTAGAGCCAAAGATATAATGTTCACTGATAAAGATGAGAGTCTATGCAAAATGTCTAGACTTATAACTCGACATATTACTTTAATAGAAAGATTATACGATATTTTTAAGGAACAGGATCATTCAAAAATTGATAAAGATATAATTAAATATATCGAAAAAGAACATAAACTATTGGTAGAAAAATATGGTGCTAAAATTCTAAAGATCAACAGAATTAGTAGAGAAAATAATCAAACACCATATTCATTACAAAATGCTGACTTTTCAGTTAAGACAATTAAAGAACTTATTAGTGAAGGGGAGAATAAAGCTCTAAATAGTTTAAATTACGTATGTTCTTAAACTCATTAAATAGAGAATATTGTTATAAGCACAATTTATATTTCTAATAGATATACATAATTCTATTAGAAGAAAAAAGAAAGCAATCAGTATTGGTAGGTATTCTTGATGGTTAAAGCGTTTTTTGGTGAATGTAATTTAGTATTTAAATATGACAATCAATCAATAACCTAATTCCCATAGATATCCAACGATATTAGTAGCCTAATTAGATATATTGATGCGAACCATAGATTTAAAACACTTTTGTGTTCTTTTATAGTTGAGAAACCTAGATACATTAATTTATTTAAATGGTAAAAGATAAAATGAATGAAATTTACAAAAATAGTTGAAACATGTATTTATTCGACTAAATTAAAAGAAATGAAAAACTTTTACATTAATAATTTGGGCTTGGATTTTGTATCCGAAGAAAATGGAAGACATGTGTTTCTCAAGGCAGGAAAAAGTATGCTTTTAATCTTTAATCCTGAAAGTACACTAAATGGTTCTAATAATATGTTTCCTGTCCACGGTGCTATTACACCCCCATCAATAGTTCACTTTGCTTTAGAAATTAATATAGAAGATTATGAAAAATGGAAGGATCTTTTACAAAAGAATCAAATTAATATTGAAAAAGAATTAAAAATTGGAAATAGCAAATCAATATATTTTCGTGATCCTTCGGGAAATGTAGTTGAATTGATAACTGCAAATGCTTGGCCAGTAGACAATTGATATTTATTACTTCCAATACTTTTGTCTGTAGTATATATTTTCATCTAACGTTTCTTACGTTAGATACTATATCACAATTCAAAGTAAATATCTGTAAGGACCTAACCTGGATACATTTAATTTTTGTTATCTAGAATCTCCAATTTACGATAATATAAGCGTGTGAATTATACATTTAGTTATCTAAAAGTGATAATAATAATCCTTTCTATATTCATAAAAAGCTTCTACAACTATTTTGACAATAATCCCTCAAACTAGAAAATCTAATTCAATCTCTAAAGTTTTGGATCGTGACAATTAAATTCGAGCATTATTAAAAGAAGAAAGAGAATACAATAAACAAAAATAAATAAATTTCTAGTAAAAAAATTATAAAATATAATTGTGTCTTTCAATCCATAAAACTTTTCCGAATTAAGAAAAGAATTCTTTATAGATAACATACTCCTCATTAACTCCATGAGTATTTTTATAGCAATATTAAATATAGTATTATCATTTGTTATATCAATTTGTTTACTATATAGTTCACAACAAATGATTGATTCTGAATCTATTATAAATACAAATTTAACTGATTTTACTTCTTCAGACGAATTAGCCAATCCTTTAGTATTGCAAGTTGAACAGATTAAAACTATTCCAAATAAAATTCATGTAGGAGAAGAATTTAGTATAAATGCAACTGTTAAAAATACAGGAATGTACCCTATCACTTTCATAGCAAATCTTTGTGACTCTGAACTGTATGCAGTATTTGACTACAAAGTTGAAGAATTACCTGCTCCTGCGTGTAAGATGATGTCAGAACCAGTTATATTAAATGCAGGAGAAAAAGTGATAGTTCAACGTATTTCAGGTATATCAGGTTTAACATATAAAGCCTTAGAAGAAGGGCAATCTACTGCAAAGGTTATTCTTCCATTTAAAATAAATGTATCTAATATAAAGACAATAGATAGCCTTGTTGATGATAAATTTAATGTAACTATAAATTCAGAACTTTCTACTTAGTGGTTCAACCTTTTTCAAGCTTTAAGGTAATATGTAGGAATTTAAAATCTACAAAAAACTATAGACAGTAACAATAATAATAGCAATAATAACAATAATATAATAATTATAATAATTTGAAAGCAAAATATTAATTATAGTTGTTAGCCTAATAGACCATGTGTACTACATTTCCAATCATTTATTTCCATGCCAAAATTACATTTTATTTCCGCTTGAGAGGTCTTTAATTTTTGAGATGAACTTATTGAACTTTGAATTTCACTTTTGATTTTTTCATTTATTGTTGCTTTATCTACAAATGGGTTTGCTAAAGTTGGCAATTTAGAGTCGGATTTACTTTTATGAGCTATAACATATCCTATAACTGGGGATTTATCAAAGTCCTTTATGATTGTTGATGTTATCAGATCAGTTGACTCTTTAAGCGAAGTAACGCTTCCTACTATAGTATATGAAGTATCAAATGTACCAATCTGGGAAGAACCTGAAGATAATACATAAGAATTTGAAGAATCTTTTGTTATATGAATTGTTGATGATGGTGATTTTGACTGTAATTCACTTGATTGGGCGTATGATTCTGCTATTCCAATTATGGAGATACTACTTATAGTTAATAGACTTAATCCTGAGAGAACTATAAGTATATTAGACGGGTTTTTTGTCATTAATAAAGGCACTCATAATAATATATAAATTTATATTAATTTTTAAGTTTTGTCTACATACTATATAACAAATAAAAATATTCTTTGTATGTATTTCACATAGATAATTGTCTTTGTGTCTTGTTACTATTTAGAAAATAGTTGGTTGGTTCTTAATTACAAATGAAGTAGTTGTCCTTCTTTAACTTAACTTGACCTAAAAAAATGAAAATGTTAATGGCTTATTTTGCCATGGACTATCTTAATATTATATTATCTGTCAAGACAAAATCTCTTTGTTGTTCATCTTTTCCAAACTGTGATGTTATAATCAACGAATTGAAATTTTTATGTATATTATGAGGGATTTTAAATTTAGAGTTACCGTCAGGTTCAAAAGTTTTGGTTTCACCAAATGTGCTTGTTTTGATATTATCATAATTAATTTCATCTTCAGTTAGATTTGACAAAATTACGATATCATTAAACGCATCTTCTTTTATCTCACAATTATCATTGTTGCTACATTCCATAAAGATTAGCCTAATCCTTTCTCCTCCTTTTAGCTCTATTGTATCTTCTAAACATTCATTTTGATCTCTATAGGAAGTCTCACTTACAATTACTTTGTCTTTAACGAAACGTTTAAAATCAGCTATGACGTTTTCTGTTCCTTTTTCAGTTACAACTTTTACAAGTAAATGGGGACCTATCTCACTACAGTTTAAGATATTTTGTTTATTATCAGTGCTTTTTTCATTCGAGCCAAATACCTGATTGAAAGTCGTTAAACATACTATACTGAAAGTGAGTATTAATACAGTCAGCAAAAAAGAAACAAAGAAAATTGGTTTCATCAATAGTTATAAAATAATGAGTTAGTTAAATTTTTTTATTTAATTTGCATTAAGCATAATACTGTCCGTAAATTGTAATAATAAAAGCCATAACCAACTACTACTATTATTGAGGGATAGAAACAATCCTAATAATAGAAAGGCTATGACTTTGAAGATGATATCATCTTATATTTTCCATATAAGATTGTATAATGAATCGGGCTTACAATATTTAAGTGTTGAAAAAAATTGTACAATCTCAATAACCTGGACCTTATCTACTTTAGCAAGTTTGCAAGCAGTATCCAAATCCTGACCATATTATCAAGAATAGATTTCATTTCATTTTGTTACCTGTGAAGTTTGCAACGTCATTTCCGTTT
>JAICHH010000061.1 GCA_025922715.1 Nitrososphaeraceae archaeon | reverse complement strand
TTCCATAGAAATAAAATCTTTTATGATATTGTTTCACTTTATTTTAATAGTTGTTTGTATATATTATTTTTTGCAACTGTAACTAATAAGTTATAATAGATTGAATATATAAACAGATTTGAAATTGTAAAAAACAGTATGGTTCATGTTTATTTAAGCTGGTATTTTCCGGTTTATTTATTTTAGTTCGATTTACTATCAATTTCTTTCTCTAGTTTGTATAAGTATAGACGATTTTCCTATTACTTAGAACTTAATATATGTGTCTACTTATTAATCAAAAAACGATGTACAAAAATATTACAACTTTTCTTGTTTTTTATACAATTGCAATTATTGTAATTTTGTATATCGTACTATATTTTAATTATTTGTTATATAATCAATATAAAAATCCTATATTTATTCAAATAGATGTACTAATTCTTACTTATTAAAGATGAACTTCTAATTTCTTTTACGTGTGTTAGTTAATTAAATTCGAACTATCATTTTTATTGTGTTGGTGATAGGCATTTCAAATGTTACTATTATAGTTTTACCATCAAATGATTCCAGACTCTTTAATATATGATTTGTAATTGAGTCTAAGACGAATTTATTCCCTTCTTTTCTACCATGTACAACAAATTTTAATTGATCGTTCATATTTAGATACTATAAAGGAGTTATATATTACTATAGTTTATGGTAATGATACTTATAAAGAGCTTTATGAATTTGGCTATTATTCTGACTTGGATTAGATTATCTCTTTAGTTTTCCTCTTTTTTATTAAATACAAAAATTATTATTTTATAATTCATATAAAAAAGTAATCCATCTTATTATAAGTTGTTCTTTACATTTTACTATCTAGTATAGTTTAGATATCTTGAGTAAAGCTTATTTGTCTATTTTTATAGAAAATTTAAAAGCAAATATTAATTCAAGATCATTATATTCTACAATTCCTTGACGTATTTGCTAAATTACCATCAAAATATTATTATATTATTATTATATATTAATAAGTTTAATTAATTATTGGTTCCTTTATATCCATTACTTTAATAATTACCTAATTCATATAGTTTCATATTCTCTCCTGTTTCTAGATCAATATAGTTCAGAGAGAATGAGTAGTAGAAAAAAAATTCAAATTTTTTTATAGAATTTATTTATATATTAAAAAAATTTTTATTTATTAATAAGGAGATTCATATCATTATTATGGACTTCCGATGGCTAATGAATAATTCTGGAAGCAAAAATTTTGTTCCTTCAGTATGTACTACTTTATTCTTTATTGGATTTATAATATTGGTATCAGGTTCAGTTTTATCTTTTAATAATCAGTTTTTATTAAATGCCCAGGCAAGAAGTAGTGATGATAATTGTAGTTCCAAAGATTCAAATATTATAGTAGGAACCCGTCCTATTACATTAGGGACAAAATGTAATGATGTCATTATTGCATGCCCAACAACAGTGAGTGCAACAGGATTAGGTTCAGCATGTGGAAATGGTGACATCGTTAGAGGATTTGAGAAAAATGATGTTATTCAAGGTTCAGTAGGTAATGACGAACTCTACGGTGATGAAGGAAATGATAAAATTTTAGGATCCCAAGGAAGCGACAAAATCTATGGGGGCCCGGGTAGTGACATAATTCAAGCTGGTGAGGGGGCTGACTTACTAGTAGGAGGAAATGGAGATGACGAACTTTATGGAGGCACCGGTGATGATGTTTCAATAGGAGGAAAGGGCGTAAACTTTTTTGATTGTGGTGACGGAAATGACATAATAGTAGATTTTGATCCCGATAAAGGTGATACTCAATCAGGTAATTGTGAAGTAATCTTAAACAATCATGGCGACATGAATATCTTTACTCAACCAAATAAAATTAAATCTCAACTTGAGGCATTTGGCATTGGATCCGCAAAGGATGAAATGGATATCAATGATTTGGGAAAAACTATTGATAACTAAAAACTAATACAATTTTGATAGTAAAAATCCGATAACCGTCATCTAATTTCTAATTTTCAATGAAGATAGTATTATATAATCAAAGTAGCTTTTGTATCTTTCTAACTATACAAAAACCGTTCAAATTTTTTTATATGGTAAGGATAAAGGCAGTAAAAACTAACATTATACTTTTCACCTTTGATCGGAATATATTAAACTTTATCGTTTTGGGAACAAATATTTTTTAATAATCTTATTCTCTCTTTAAGGCCTCTATTGGGAGCAAACGCGATGCTTTAAAAGCCGGAAACAGCCCAGCTAAAAAACTCAATCCTAGGGTAATAAGCCAAACTCTTGCCATATCCGTTATTAAAAAAATGGGAGAAGAGTTATTTCCATCGCTATTAGAACTGAAGCCTGTATTCAGAATATATCCTAGAATTACACCAGTTCCCAAACCAGAGGTTGCACCCAAAACACCAATCAGTAATGCCTCTACTAAAAAAAGAGTTAAAATATCAAAATTTCGTGCTCCAATAGCCTTCAAAGTTCCTATTTCCCTAGTTCTTTCTATTACTGACGTATATAGGGTTGTTATTATTCCAACCGCCCCTACTATTAATGATACAATTGCAATACTTAAAAGAAAAGCACTTAATCCACTAGTAAACTCTTTAATTGTCTGAATAAGTGCTTTTACTGTAGTAATACCTATATCATTACCATAAAGTTTTCTTATTTCAGTCTCAATACTGTCTATATTATCAGGAGATAGGGCTACTACTATTAACGCATCAAATTTTCCAGATTTATGAAGAAGCGTGTTGCCTATTTGTTCATTAATGATTACAGCTTTGTCAATATTAGGATTTCCTGATTGCTTTATTATTGCTCTAATAACAAAACTTTTTGTTTCAATCTCTCTGTTTCCTGTTATTGGATCCACAAAAGAATACAATACTTGAACAGTTTGTCCCAATGATAAAAAAGGTGTAGATTCTCCAGGAGGAAAGGCTACATCGCTGGAAACGATCATTCCTGAAGGATCATTGGATCTCACCACTGAGCCTTCTTCATATTCTAAAGTAGGAGCAATAACGCTTAGTTTTTGTGGATTTAAAGAAAAAATCGCAAAATCTTTGGACTCACCTTTTGATTCAATAGTTACTTGGGATTGATATGAAGGTATAACTTCTTTTACTAATGGAAGTGAACTTAATCTCTTTTGTACGGCAGAATTCAGGGTAATTTTTGCAACAGGAGGAGGTGCTGCATTATTACCTCCACCAGGACCAGTACCTCCATTTTGTGTTTGCGGTGCCGGATTTATAAACATAATATTACCTGCCAGATTGCTTGTTTGTTTATTAAAAAATTCGCTAAAGCCAGCACCCATTCCACTAACGGCGATCATAAGACTACTACCCACCATTACCATTACAATTGTCAGTATGGATTTTGTTTTTCTCTCTTTAATAGCATCAAGTGATAAGAGTATTATTTCTTTAAAATCCATTTCAAATTTCTTTATCCTTTATTTATTTTCTTAATGTAAATACATCATAATAACTTTTATTCTTTATTAATTAATTTTTCATCCTTTTTCATCTTTTTTGTCACCTAAAAAATCCTTCATATCATTATCCTGATACTTCAAAGATTTATATAATTTGGATTTTTTGTTTTTTCTCTTTTTGATAGTAAATATAACAAATATTATTATAATAACGATCAGAATAAATAAAATAAAAATAACAATTACCGTAGTTATAAAATTAGATATAGCAAAACCTAAAATATTACTACTACTATTGTCACTTCTGTTAGTCCGATCCATTTCTAGAGCTTTGTAATATACCGTTTCGCTTAAAACCAAATCATGTTGTGTTCGCAAAGCATCTTTATAATTTATTTTTAACTTTGTCATATATTTGCCATTTTCTGTATTTGATTCAATATCAATGGGAATACTAAAAGGTAATGGTGAATTCTCTGTCAGGTCTCCTAGATATTGAGGTGAAGGTAAGCTTTTTAAAGGTAGTTGTTTTATCAAATCTCCAGTCTGAGAGGAAGTTGATGTAAGATTAGATGAGATTTTACTACTACTATTAATAATTTCTATAGTAGTAAAAAGTGCTACTGTATTGCCTTCATTTAACAAATTTCCAACTAAATTTAAAACTCCTCCTATATTTTCAATAGAGACGTCGTATGTGCTTATTGTTATTTGTCCTTGTATGTAAGCTCCCATAGAAAGGGAATCTTTTTTAGACTTTCCTACTGAAATATATTCAACATCTAAAATAAATGAAATAGGTTTACTTATTACTTCTTCTGATGAAAAGATCTGTGTTACTAATTCTCTTTTTGAGAATGGTTCTATAGAATTTAATGTCCATCTTGTGTCACCAAGAAGTTTAACAGAGTCTGATTCGGATTTAAGAGAAAAAACAACATTTTTTAGTTCTTCATCTCCATTATTGGAAACAATTATTTTAGCAGTTTCAATCATTCCAGCTCGGAGTATAAGTGAATCCTTTTTTGTAGTATTAGAAGTTATTCTATCAGTATTATTATTAGTATTACTAGTGTCTAAACCACTTCTAGCTTCATCTATACTCAAAACAGATTCTGGAGGATTAGGAGATATTATTAATCCTACAGAAGTTTCCAAATTTTTTTTATTGCCATAAGAATCATTATAATCTATTTTTAATTTCATATTTTGGATACTTCCACCACTAGAATAACTAGGATATATAACTGGAGTAATTAATGCAGTATTATTCGCTAAAATTCTCTCTACATTAAATGTAGTAGCTTGAATATCAATTGGTCTACCATACGATTCTTGTTGTGATGTTTGTTTTGTCACAATATTTTTAGTAGTGTTAGTAAAAGTATTTGAGATAGTATAGTTACTACTACCACCAAGATTATTGTTATTATTTTCAGAATTATTATAAAGTATTAGATTGTCAATAATGCTATTATCATTATTTTTATGATCTTTATTTCCTATTGTTGTAGTTCCTCCTGAAATATTGGTGATGGTAACAATTACTCCATTTGCATCTGCAGATCCTTTGTTATATAATAAAATTGGTAAATAATTGGGTGTATTAGTAATTAAATTTTGTTTTTGTAATATTACATCTAGAATTACTTTGCCTGGTACACGGAAAGGTACGGTAATATTTGACATAATTTGTCCTGTTTCCAGAACTTTTGAATAAGTTATTTTCATAGATCCGTAATAAGGACCAACCTTTGTGTCATTCAAGACTCGAAAAGTAAAATAGAGTGGGAAACTCTCTCCAGGCTTAACAATTGAATTATAACTTGCAACAGAAATGTTTTCTGATTTTACATCATTTTCACCTCTTATAGCTTTGAAACCTTCTGGTAGTGTTAAATCTCCCGTTATTCCAGTAATTTCTGATCTCCCAGTATTGACTAATACTACTGCAAGAGTTGATGGGCCTTCTCCTGGGCCAACTTCAACCTTTAATGGATTACTCTCTGCTTGAGATTGAGATGATGTTATAGGTTTATTTGTCCAATATGCTTCCAGAAATGTCGGACTTCTATAATCAAGTGATTCCATTTGACCATAGCTATTACTAAGGATTAAAAAATTGGGATTTATAAAAATTACCAAAATGAATAACAAAAATAATACAGAAGAAAATAGAACGAAAAAAGTAAGTGTCATAATTTTATTATCTTCATTTCATCTACTCGCAAATATCTAATATTAAGGTTTTTCGATTTTTTCTTTGTATATTTAACAATTTTGATTAACAATTCAATTAATAATTTCCTTTTCTATTTTTCCATCTCTTATAAAAATAGTCTTGTCGGTTTCTAGTGCTAGCTCTAGATTATGCGTTACAATAATAATTGTCTTGTTATATTTTTTAGTAAGCATTTTAAGTAAACTAAAAACTTCTTTACCAGTTTTGGTATCCAAGTTTCCCGTTGGTTCATCGGCTAAAATTATTGTTGGATCATTAATTAAAGCGCGTGCAATAGCAACTCTTTGTTGTTGCCCACCGCTAAGGTTCATGGGTTTGTATTCTGCCTTATCTTTTATTCCTAATAGTTCTAGTAACTTTTGTGAACGATAATGGCGCAAGCTTCTATTCATTCCCATGATTATAGCAGGTATTTCAATATTCTTTTGAACACTAGTTCTATTAATTAAGTTAAAAGATTGAAAAATAAATCCCATCAAGTTATTTCGCATTTGTGCAATTTCAGATTCATTAAGAGACAGGATATTAAATCCATTTATGATAACTTCCCCTGAAGTTGGTTTATCTAGTACACCTATAATATTAAGTAACGTTGATTTGCCACTTCCAGAAGGTCCAACAATGGATATAAATTCTCCTCTGTTTATTTTCAAATTAATATTTTCAATAACAACAGATTCTCCTGCAGGCGATTCAAATATTTTGGTTATATTTTTTAATTCCATTACAACAATATTACCATTCTTTTCATCTTTCTTATTATTCTTCAAATTTAATTCATTTTTTAGTATGGTGAGAATGATTGCCTACTTCAAAAGACGTAATTTTATCAGTTTCTGAAATTGTACTATTATAATTATAATTTTTTATTGTGTCTATATGTTTTTTCTTATACATTCTATAACTAACACAAATAATTTGTTTTCGATTAGGTTAATTATTTTGAATCTCTTCACAGTTTCCTGCAGTATCATCACTTTCATTTAAACTAAAATCAATTATAACATCTACCCCGTCTCCACAATCGAAATAATCCGCACCTTTTAGCCCAGAAAGAATATCATCGCCAATATCGCCATACAGTTTATCATTTCCGTTACCCCCTATTAAATAATCATCATCAACTCCTCCAGCTAGGACATCATCACCGGCGTCTCCATTCAAAATATCACTCCCACTTCCTCCTTGAACTATGTCGTTACCATTATCACCGTAAAGTTGATCTGTTTCTTCGTTTCCTTGTATTTTATCATTACCTGCTAATCCATGTACGGTATCTGAACCAGATAACGCAACTATGATATCATCATTTGTAGTACCTGTTATTCGATCATTACCAAAGGAACCAATTATCAAATTGTCATCTAATGGTTGATTTTGTTGTTGTAGTGGTTGATTTTGTTGTTGTAGTGGTTGATTTTGTTGTTGTAGTGGTTGATTTTGTTGTATATTTAATGATCCATTTTGGTCCAATATTGATGCTTCTATTTCATGGAAAATTAGAATTTGAAATGTGTTTTTAGAAGTCAATATACTCGTAGCGAATAAAACACAGATACCAATTATCATGAGAGATGATTGTATAAAAAAACGCATTTATAGTAATAGATTATTTTTCCTTATTAATGTTGTACTGTCATAAATTTGATTCATAGATTCGAATTCTATTCGTTAGTTTTAGTTTTTATATAATTATTAAGATATAGTATTATAAAGGAAATAATAGATATTACTTATTAATTAACTAATATCATTCATTAATTTATCTTTTCAAGCTTTAGATTTTAGTTATAAGATATCGTTATAAAAAAATAAGTTACAGAAATGCTTCAAGATATTATGAACTCAATCCCTTTAGTTGCCAATAGCAAATAATTAATTCTGTAAATCTCTATAATAGTTAATGAGCTATCCTAGAATATTTGCAAAATTAAAATTAGATATCACTATTATATAAAATATGCAAGTACAAATAAAATTCTTCATTAATGAGTTTAACGGATCTATCAAAAATAAATATAGTATAATTTTTTTATATGATATATTTATTTTATGTAATACGTATTCTTTGAAAAGTTAAAAGCTAAAATTGTATAAGTGAATGACAATTTGAAATCCCCAATAATAAAGTATCATCGAAATCTATCAAAGAATGTTAACCCTGTGTGTTAATGTTGTTCTTTGTTTTGGTCTTTTTTATCTTAGAAATGATAAAGATATAAAGAATTAAGATATCTTCTAAACCATCCACTTTCCAATGATATTTGTAAAGAAAAGCCGAAAAAATTAACCATACAATATTATTCAAGACAACAGAAATGAAAAATCCTAAGAAATAAATTGAAATTATGCCAGTAATGGTACCACTAACAACTAACGGCATTATTCGTCTTAATATGGATATTAGTAAGACATCCACTAATCTTTTACATTTTTATTATTACAACATATCTTATTAGAATCGATATAATCATTTATCTGGCAATTAGTAAATTCACTTCATTAATATAATAAAAATAAAACAAATATCAAATAATAATATTTTCATCAAAACAATATTTTATTATAATAATTATTAATATTATTATTAATAATATTAGCATTACAAAATTATAAATTACATGTCATGATTTGATTTTCTATTATGAGTACTGATGATGATAATATAGATTCTGATGGAAACGAGATCATAAGTCCTGATGGGAGTGTATCACCAGAACTAGAAGAAGAAGAACCAGAGAATGATATATCGAAAGAATCTAAAGATTATTCAATATCTAAAGATAGTATTCCTTCTTTTAAAAAAATATTAGTTGCAGATGACGGTAAAGATGAATCTGACCGAGCACTCACGTATGCAGTCTCCTTATCAAATTCTACCGGGGCAGAATTGCTCATTTTACGTATATTGGAAGATGTTGATAAATTTGAAGATGTAACTGTAGAGGGTTCACATGAGTCATCAAAGATGGATAATGCAAACTTTCATAGAAACATCAAAGGAGATGTAATAGATGCTATGGAAGAAAAAATTAAGAAATGTGAGGCAGCTGGATGTCAAAATAAAATTTCATATAAATTTAGAGCTGGTAAAGCAGATGATGAAATAGTTAAAGAAATTAAAGAAAATAATTTTGACCTATTGATTTTAACAACTTCTCATATAGACTCCTGGATAAGATCATTGTTTAGTGATGCTAGAAAAATAATAAGTAACATAAGTATTCCTGTCTTGATAATACAATAAATTTGAAAAATAAAATTTTTTTTAGATGTATTTAAAGCAACAAGACTCTATTATCTTATGACAAAAGTGTAGAAATGAAGAGGAACTTAATTATTTATTTATTTATTATGATGATATATTAATAAATTTAACCCTGCTATTTTCCTCTATATAGGTGAATAATTTTAATATTAATAAAACAATATTAAGCGATTTTTGAAATTATCTAAACAGTAGAGAAATTACATATAAAGATAGTATCAAATTTAATACAATTAAACCAATTAATATTAATAAGTATAAGTTCTTTTTCATTATTCCTTCTTGGTACGGTCTTGTTATAAGATATAAAGTTACTTATTTTTGTTTTCAAACTGTAATCGTGAATTTATTGTTTAAAGACTGCTATAACTTAATAAGTGCAGTTTCTTGTTATTGAATAACCTCTAATGTTACTATAAGTGGTATTGCTTATATTTCATCACAATAATATCTTCCTCTTTTTTCATCGTGGTTTTACAATTTTAGGCTATGTTAAGTTAAGGAAAATAGATGAATAGAATTGAAAATCTTGTAAAAGTGAGCACAGAACATAATAGACTTACAGATATGACTATTATTTACTCTTAAGTTAACAGGGCCGAATTTTAAT
>JAICHH010000060.1 GCA_025922715.1 Nitrososphaeraceae archaeon | reverse complement strand
TAGAATGTCCTATAAACAACAACAAACCGAATCAAAGGGTAGAATAGCCATTATAGGAGAGCGTGAACTTGTAATTGGTTATCGACTTTTAGGAGTAGATGATACTTTCATAGTCACTGGAGGAGACGAATCTTTTAAAACAATGGAAAATCTTTTCTTTTCACATAAATATTCGATGATTATTGCAAGTCAATTTATTCGGGATTATCTCCCATCAATATTTAGGAAAAAAATTGAAGCTTCAATAGAACCTTTAGTTTTATTTATGCCTTTATTGAAGGGAAATATAGAGGAAGAATCAATATCCTCCTTAGCTAGACGAGTACTGGGAATAAATATTAAATATTAAAAAGGATGGTTTTGGAGTAAGATAGAATATGTCAACAGCCATTGTTTCTCGTATATCAGGTCCAGTTGTGGTAGCAACTGATATTGAACAAGCTCAAATGTACGATGTTGTACGTATAGGAGAACTAGGTCTTCTAGGAGAAATTATCCGTCTTGAGGGTAACAAAGCTACTATCCAGGTTTATGAGGATACAACTGGGCTTAGACCAGGAGAGAAGATAGTTAATACTAGAAGACCGCTTTCTATACAACTGGGGCCTGGATTGCTGAAATCCATTTATGACGGTATACAGCGTCCCTTAGATATCTTACGACAAGAGAGTGGAGACTTTATTAGTAGAGGAAAAATTATCCCTGCATTAGATCAACACAAGAAATGGGAATTTGTTCCCATTAAGAAAAAGGGGGAGAGTGTTTCGCAAGGTGAAATAATTGGCGAAGTACAAGAAACTCCATTAATTAGACACAAAATAGTTGTCCCATTTGGTACTCAAGGTCAATTGTCTGAAATAACAGAAGGAAATTATACAGTAAGTGAAAATGTTGCAAAAATAAAAACAAATAGTGGTATTATTGATATAGGATTATCAAACTGGTGGATGGTAAGAAAACCTCGACCCGTACTAAGTAAACTTCCACCCGAATCTCCGTTGCTAACCGGGCAACGTGTTCTTGATACTTTTTTTCCTCTTGCAAAAGGTGGTACTGCAGCTATTCCCGGCCCATTTGGAAGTGGTAAGACAGTAACACAACAACAGTTAGCAAAGTGGGCCGATAGTAACATAATCGTATACGTTGGATGTGGAGAGAGAGGAAATGAAATGACAGAAATTCTGACTACTTTTCCTGAATTAGAAGATCCAAAATCGAAACGACCACTTATGGAACGAACCATACTTGTTGCCAATACTTCTAATATGCCAGTAGCAGCACGCGAAGCAAGCATCTATACAGGTATTACAATGGGAGAATATTATCGAGATATGGGGTATGATGTAGCCTTAATGGCAGATAGTACGTCTAGATGGGCAGAAGCATTAAGGGAAATTTCGGGTAGATTAGAAGAAATGCCAGGAGAAGAAGGTTATCCAGCTTATCTAGGAAGCAGGTTGGCCGAATTTTATGAAAGAGGGGGCAAGGCAGTTGTAATTTCTCCAGAAGAAAGAGTTGGTTCCTTAACTTTAGTTGGTGCTGTATCTCCTCCAGGAGGAGATTTTTCTGAACCTGTTTCGCAAAATACCCTGAGAGTAACAAGGGTATTCTGGGCTCTTGACGCGAATTTGGCATCACGAAGACATTTTCCATCTATTAATTGGTTAACAAGTTATTCTTTGTATGCAGATGATATGAATGATTGGTACAAGAATAATATATCTTCTGATTGGATTAAAAGAAGACAAGAGGCATTAGAAATATTGCAAAGAGAGTCCGAATTGCAAGAGATTGTGCAATTGATAGGTTATGATGCATTACCAGAACCAGAAAAAGGCATTTTAGATACCGCTCGTTCGATTCGAGAGGACTTTTTGCAGCAAAGTGCTTATGATGACGTGGATACCTATTCTTCGATTAAAAAACAGTATATGATGCTTTCAATTATCTTAGAGTTTGGAAAACTTGAAGCTGAAGCAATAAAAAAAGGTATTTCATCTTCCAAAGTGGGATCATTAGAAGTACGAAAACAGATTTCTATGATAAAGTGGACGAAAGAAGAACAGATAGACCAACTTATTAATGAGATCAAGATAAATATGAAACAACAATTTGACAAATTGCTAATGGAGATAACCATTTAAAATGTCGAATGTTGCATTTAAAACATTATCAAAAATAGCTGGTCCTCTGATATTTGTAGAAGGAGTAAATGATGCTGCCTATGGAGAAATTGTTGAGATCAAGCTGGCTAATGGAGATCGTCGTCAAGGACAAGTACTAGATACACGACAGGGTCTAGCCATTATTCAAGTCTTTGGTCCTACCTATGGTCTAGGCACAGCAGGAACTTCAACAAAATTTTCTGGTGAAACTGCCATGCTTTCTGTATCTGATGAGATGCTTGGAAGGACTTTTGATGGAATAGGAAAGCCCAGAGATACTGGACCAAAAATTATTTCAAAAGAAAAGTACGATTTAGTGGGAGCTGGAATTAATCCTTATTCTAGAGAAGAACCATCTGAATTTATCCAGACAGGCATGTCTAATATAGATGGAATGAATACACTGGTAAGAGGCCAAAAACTCCCAATATTTTCAGGGGCTGGTTTACCACATAATTTACTTGCCACCCAGATAGCTAGACAAGCCAAAGTTCTTGGAACTTCGGAAAACTTTTCAGTTGTGTTTGCTGCAATGGGTATTACCAGTGAAGAAGCAAATTTTTTTATAAAACAATTTGAAGAAAGTGGTGCCCTTGGTAGAAGTGTTCTTTTTCTAAATTTATCATCCGATCCATCCATGGAACGTATACTAACCCCGAGACTAGCATTAACAACAGCAGAATTTCTCGCATATGAACGTGAGATGCATGTTCTAGTAATATTGACTGACATGACCAATTATTGTGAAGCTCTAAGAGAAATTTCAGCAGCTCGTGAAGAAGTACCTGGAAGACGTGGATATCCAGGTTACATGTATACAGATTTAGCATCCATTTATGAGCGGGCAGGAAAGATAAAAGGAAGAAAGGGATCTGTTACACAAATTCCTATTCTTGCTATGCCTGCAGATGATATTACTCATCCTATTCCAGATCTTACAGGCTATATTACAGAAGGCCAAATTGTCCTGAGCCGAGAATTAAACAGACTGAATATCCAACCTCCTGTTGATGTACTTACAAGTCTATCTCGTCTAATGAATCAGGGTATTGGGAATGGTCGAACTAGAGAAGATCATCGAAATCTAGCTGATCAGCTCTATGCAACTTATGCACAGGGTAAAGACGCAAGAGCATTGTCGGCAATTGTAGGAGAGGAGGCCTTAAGTGAAACAGATAGAAAGTTTCTTAAAATTGCCAATAATTTTGAACGAAAATTCGTTAATCAAGGGATTGATGAAAATAGATCAATAGAACACACTCTAGATATTGGATGGGAATTATTAAGCAATCTCCCCGAATCAGAAATGAAGCGTATAAAGTCAGAATTTATAACAAAGTATAGAAAACGAGTTGATAAAGAAGCAGAAGGAGCGTGACTAGGAAGAAATGGCATTAACTACAAATATTCGACCAACTCGCCTTGAGTATATTCGTACCAAGCGTAGGATTCTTATTGCAAGAAAAGGTCTAAAGCTTTTAAAGCTAAAACGCCAGGCCTTAATTCTCGAATTTTTTAATACCAGCAAGACCGCTGCAGCCCTGAGGGGAACTTTACAATCTGAATTATTGAAGGGGTATGAAACAATTAGAATGGCTGAAATGCTAGCTGGTTCAATACGATTAGAGAATGAAGCAATGAAAATGTCCCAAATGGCTAATTTGCAGGTAATGTCAAAGAGTATTATGGGCGTACACATTCCAAAGATCGTAGGAGGTCACAGAGAATTACTGGCTGAGCATATATTAGAGCTCCCTACCTCAATAAACGAGTCTATAAGAATTTTCGAGAAGATTCATAATACTGTATTAGAGATTGCAGAGAAAGAGACAACATTAAGAAAACTTCTCTATGAGATTGAGAGGACAAAGCGTAAATCTAATGCAATAGAAAATGTCTTTATTCCTAAATTGGTGTCTGCATTGAAATTTATTACATTTAGACTTGATGAAATGGAACGTGACACTTTCATAATGCTAAAAACTGTAAAGAGAAAGATGGGTGAAAGAGAACATCAAATTACTAAGGAGGACGAAGTAGAGATTAATGTATAATAATAATAATAATAATAATGGCAATAGAGATTTTGTAAATCCGCAGCAAAAAAAATTTTTTTTAATATCTAGAGCATTCAAGATCGGAAATATACTTGCCACAATTATTTTAATTTCAGTTATAGGAAAGTATTTTCTAGGATGATTTAATATATGTCTAATAGCCAAGAAGAGTATCTCCATTCACTGAAACGAATTAAAGAAGTTGAGGATAAAGTCCAGCTAGAAATTGAAACACATAGAAAACTAATTGAAGAAAAAATTAATAGTTTGCAGAAGGAACTGGAAAATGCAATCGCTGCATCAAAACTCCAGGGAGAGACATTAGTAGAAAAAAGTATTGAAGAGAGTCGGTTTAATGCTTGCAAAGAAGCTGATAAGATTATGGAAGAAGCAGAGAAAAAGTCCCAAACTATATCTATTCAGATAGATCAACAGACAATAAAAAAAATTATAAATATTTTTCTTTCTGGAATGTAATGGATACGATATTAAAATGAGTACAATACTGAAACCGGCTGCAATGGGTAAAATAGCAGTTATTGGACTAAAAAAATACAGACCTCAAATTATATCTATCATACATGAAATGAATGTCATCCAATTAGAACCTCTTTCAAAAGAAGCAGATTCATTTTTAATGAAGGAGCATGAAAGTGATTTACATAGACAAATTTCCGATCAGTTATTGCGAATTAGAGGATTACTTAATTCCCTTCCTCCTTCACCAGTATTAGAAAAATCCAAATTTTCCTCAATTGGAGAACTTATTCAAACCCTCAAGTCGATGGATATTGATAAAAATATTGCTTCACTCGAGAGACAAAAGGAAGGAATCTTAACACAGATTAAAGAGACAGAGAACAATCTAAAGCTTCTCGAAGAATTTTCATTCTTTCCTGAGGATCTAAAACTTTTGCACTTATCCTTTGCCCGCTCTTATTTTGGTCGTGTTACTTCCGAAAAGTTTCCAGAGTTTAAAAAAACATTGGAATCAAATGGCGGACCTATTATTGTATATTCTCAGGAACGAGGTAAACTCACATATTTTGTGCTTGTTATTCCTCCAAATTTTCCTTCCAACATTCTTGCATCAGCAGTCAGTTTATCTGGTGTACACCTAGAAACAGTCCCAAAACTGGAAGGAAAACCAGATGACATTATTCACAATCAAAAAAATTTTTACAATAATCTTACTGCTAAATTAAAGCGAATCAATAATCAATTGACTGAAATTTCAAAGTCAAATTATACATTTCTGAAAGGCGCAGAAGAAGAGTTGGAAATAGAAAACCAAAAGCTCGAAGTAATTGAAGACCTTGGAGTTACCAATGATTCATTTGCACTAGAAGGTTGGATACCACGATCAAAGATCGAAAATCTAAAAACAGCATTTGGAAAATATAGCAAAGGAACCATCCTTTATGAATTAGTAACCAAAGAAAACCCTCCAACACTTCTTGCAAATCCTAAAAGGTTCAAAGTTTTTGAATCCTTTGTAAGATTCTACTCTTTACCAGAAGGTAAAGAGTTTGATCCTACTTTGATTTTTGGTTTAATTTTTCCTATATTTTACGGTTTGATGATCGGTGATGTGGGATATGGCTTAGTGATTCTCCTGGTTTCTTTATGGGTAATCCGAAGAGTGCAGGATAGAAAACGTAACCTGACTATTATGCCAAAATTTTTACGAAATTTCGCCAAAACAATTTTACGTCCTTCCCAGATGGTGAAGCTAGCTAAAGCTATGATTCCAGGTTGCATAATTGCTATTACTTTGGGATTTTGCTTTAATCTATATTTCGGATTTCATCTAAATCAGCATCTCTTTTCCTATTTGAATAATTTTGGGTTAAACTTGCCACCTGATGGTGCATTATTGAATCCTATTAGTACATTTGGGCTACGTAAACTTTTGCTATTTAGTGGATATGTTGGATTGGGGATGGTTTCATTTGGGCTTGTACTTGGAATACTCAACAGTATGAGGGAGCGTCAGATTAAACATATAATTAGCAAAGTTGGCTGGCTATTGTTTGGCTGGGGAATTGCGCTGGTTGGTTTAGCAATGATAAACCATGTAAATATAAACCCATTGCAGAATATTCAAGGTGCTGGTTATTTTGCATTACTGTTTGGAGGTATAGGAATGATGTTTTATGGTGAGGGTATAAGGGCACTTATGGAATTGCCGTCAATCATTAGTCACATACTTTCTTATACCAGAATTGTAGGAATATTGATTGCATCAGTTATACTTGCGCATGTTATTGATTTTATCTTCCTCAAATCCTTAGATATTTCAATAGCTTTCAGTATATTAGGGGTTATGATCTTATTGATAGGTCACACTTTTAATACTATTATTGGAGTTTTTGAACCTGGAATACAGGGAGCAAGGCTGATTTATGTTGAATTTTTTTCCAAATTTTATCATGGGGCTGGTAGAGCCTTCAAACCCTTTGGAAGCAAAAGAAGGTTCACTATCGCTGAGTATAATATTAAGATGATTAAGAAATAAAAAATTTATTTTGTAATTTTTTTAAGCTCTGTTAAGTTAAGGAAAATAGATGAATAGAATTGAAACAATCTTGTAAAAGTAAGCGCAGAACATAATGGAATTATATAACATGACTATTAATTGACCCTTAAGTTAACAGGGCCTTTTTTTATATAATTATTCGATCACGATTTAGATGATTTGTTATAAGCAAATGGTTTGTGAGGAGATGGTATTCCTATATTATTAAAAGTGCCTTCTATGACCTCATTTTAGCATAAATGCTATACCTCCCTTATTGTTATTTTTGTTATATTTGAGATTTGATTCAACATATACACATTTGATATGATAGTAGGACCATGAAGAATAAAATATCTTTAATTAAATAAATGGTAATATAATTAATATAAAATCATTCGATCTTTTTATGAAGATGAATTTAGTCAAAAATATTGTAACGATTTTATAACTCGTTTTATCAACTGTAACTTTTGAAAATTTACTGTAATAGTATAATCATACTCAAGAATCTGAATGCTTTGGAAGTATTAATGCAATTACTTTTTGATTTTGGGATTGGAATCAAATATTATATAACATGCGTTCTATGTTATAAGCTATATTGATATAATTTTATTATTAAACCATACTAGAACTTTGAATGGGGTTGGCCGGATTTGAACCGACGATCCCCAGCGCCCGAGGCTGGTATCCTACCAAACTAGACCACAACCCCTTCTCTGCTTTTCTTTTTAAAAATTGAGTAACTGAACTAGAATAAATACCAAAGATAATATATTGATATTGTTAATTAATTTTACTCTTTGAAGAATTGGGAAATAATTATAATTTTTTTAATTGTTACTTTACTGTTCCATCAAAACTTGATTTGAGAATAAATATCTTCTATATTCCATAACTGGTTATCTTTAGTTACTTTATTTATGACCTTGTCATTTGTTAATTCTTGCACAATCATAGCTGAAAGAGGTAATGCACCCGTTGCTCCTGGCGAATTGTAGTTCAAAATGTGTAGTGATATTGAGTTCCTTAACAATAATGTATCGGGAATGAAGTTTCCTTTTTTGTCAATCAGTAATGACCTAATTCCAGCGGTACCTCTTGTAGTAAATTTTTTTGTATCTAAAGCTGGTAAGAATTTTTTTACTCTTTGAATCATGATACGTTTTGACAAGGAGCCTGCAATTTCATTAGCTAACAATGATAAGAATTCTCTATTGTAAAACAGAGACCATAATCCCTTTTTAAATAAAATTTCTTTTGTTTTAGGAAGAACGTTTTTAAAATTGTCAATTAAATTATATGAGTATGGTCCAAATACAGGCACCGCGTTGGGCCCGATTTCACAGTGTCCATCTCCTTTTATGATCCAGTGCGGATCTAAAAATGGAAAATTCTGTTGTTTTGGTACTGCATAAATACTATGAGATGTGAGTTTTTCGTATTCCTGTGGAGCCCTCCAATATTCACCCCTAAAATGTAAATCAAAATACTCTAATCCAATTTCTAATTGACGTGCAATATCAAGTGAATGTCCACCAGCTGTATTAATAACATATTTTGAATTGATGATTTTTCTTTCTCTATTCTTTGTAACTATTTCAATTAAACAATTATCATTTTTATTTTTAATACCTATGACCCTATGCAAATTAAGTAATTTGCCTCCAGCCAAGAGATAATCATTTTTTAAAGTAGTGGTCAATAAACCATAGTCAACGCTGGCATCTCTTTTACAATATACTGATCCATGACATACCACATTTGGTTCAATCGTTTTTGTTTCTTGGTCATTTAAAAAGTGTATATCCTTTTCTTCTAATCCATTTTTTATTCCCCATTCAACATATTTTTTTAAAACGTTGATATCTTTTTCTTCTTTCGCTATTTCTAAAACTCCATCTTGTTTAAATTGGATTCTTTTTTTATTAGAATATGTTTCCCACATATGATAACCCAAAAAAGATATCTTTGCAAAAATCTTCTTTTTTATCGGATCGTACAAGAATGGTGCGTGTACTTTACCTGTGTTTCTAGAACTAGTGTGACTTGAAACATTTTTTTCACGTTCTAGTATTACAATATTTGCTTCAGAATTTAAAGTTAAAAAATACCCTAGAGATACTCCTAGGATACCTCCACCTATTATGATAATATCAAATTGGTTGACTTGCACCGAAGCTAAAATTATAATGAATATGTAATATGATTTTTTTGATATTAAAAATTGATAACTTTCTCCCTGGATAACAATTACCTCTGAAATTAAGATGGTAAGGGATTATAAACAATACAACAAAATTATCTTCTAAAATAAATGACTAACATTATTTCTTAATGTCTACCTGCAGAGTCTCCCCAACTTGAGGATTTCCCATCATCTCATATCTTCTCTTGGGCATAGTAATTTGAATGATAGTTTTAGGATAGGTTTTGATAACAGTTTGAGGTTGTGATCTTAAAATTGCTTCCAATAAAGGCTTAATCTGTTGTTTCATTTCCTCATCTGTTACGGTTCTATCAACAGCTTCCAATATCATTTGTTGTTGCGATACTGTTTCTAATTCCACATCTTCACTCAAAGAAAGAGTAACGTTAGAACCATTATCTACAAGCTGTTTAATTTTAAATACTGTTGATGTTGTTGTTGTTAAATTCTCCACCTTAGTCTTTCTAACTTCTTCAGATATATAATTTTATTATGTTATTGCATAACGAAATAATTTAGTTTATAGATAAATATAGTGATAAATAAAAATATTTTTAACGGTTTATATAGAATACATTACTCCACCAGATACAATAGGTACTTGATCTACCTTGGCCACTTCTTTTATTCGGGCGATTATAGCATTAAACCACAAACTATCAATTCCCTGGCTCCATATCGTAATCTTCTTGTATTCTCTTTTTACCCCGTCATGAAAATATCCCACACAGTCTTCTGAAGTCATATTATAATACTTTTGACTAACTTCTTCTACGACCTCTGAGGCTTCTCCAGGCAAATATAAAATTGTTAATGTCGGGAATGGAATAGTATCGTTAGAAGATTCTATAGAACCACTTTTTTCAGTCATTTTGACTAGAATAAAATATGTGCTGTAATAAGAAAATTTCGAATATATACTAATTCTACTTTGTTGATTAAACAATATAGTAGTTTTCAATATCTATCTATTTCCATTTACT
>JAICHH010000059.1 GCA_025922715.1 Nitrososphaeraceae archaeon | reverse complement strand
TTTCACAAAAAGTACCTATTGAATTTGTATAGTTAAAGAAGTTCTTTATAATGATTAATAGAAAAATTTATTTCATTTTTTATAAAACAATAAGTTATTATAAATAAAGGAATGGTCTATTTTCAATAATGAAATTAACTGTTATTTTTTTTTTCAGTATAATAATTACATCTATACTGTTTTGCTTAATAAACATAGCAGATTTAGATATTAGGGCGTTTGCAATTGATGACTCTGATTCATTTCTAACTTATAACAATTCACAACTTAATTTTTCCATACAATATCCCTCAACTTGGGACGTTATTGATAATAAGTTCCATCCAGAATTGGAGAATATTTCCAGTACTATAGAGATTAAGTCACCTTTTGAAGGATCTCAAGATCTATTGCAAGAAGCATTTCTTATTAGCATAAACAAATTAATGGAAAATATAACATTCAATGACTATGTTGATAATGCTCTAACTCAATTCAAAAATGAATATAGAGATTTTCAACTAATTTCAAATAATTCAACAATGATCGATAACCATAATGGAAGAAAACTATCTTACTCATACATAGCAGGAGTAGACCCATTAAGTATCAAATTGATAATGAATCATTATATAATTTCAGATGGCAACAAAGTTTATGTTCTTTCCTTTGGTACTCCTCCTGATAAATACTATGAATATTTGAGTATAATTCAGAAAATGATAAATTCGTTTAAAATTTTGGAGTAATACTTTAAAGAACAAGAAGAACGTGGTTTATCTATTTTTCTCATTTTATTCTATAATTCTCCCTCTACTTTTCTATTTTCCTTTTTTTTCTTCCTCTTCTCTTTCATTTTGTTCTTTTTCTTTAAATGGTAAGAGTGATTTCCATATATTGTCTAACCAGTATTTACTCATTCGTTCTGTTATCTCTGTTGATTCACGATAAAGTTTATTCATCTTTTCTATGCGTATGGCCAACTCTTTATATAGACTTCCCATTTCCTTTGTTATCTCAGCTGATTCACGATAAACCTGGTTCATTCTTTGAGTATCCTGAATAAACTGGTTGTAGATGGAAAGGAAATTTGAAATATACTTTTGCCAGAAAAGTATTCCAAGGCCAAAAGGATCGCTTTTATCAAAATTATCTTTTTTGTCGAAGTTAGAATGATTATCCATAGCTATATAGTTTCGTTTGTTCTTTTATTCTTTCTGTAAAATCTTAATATTTACATTTGCAATTGTATTTGTAGAATGCGGATATAAACTAGAAGTAGGACACCTATATAAATAAAAATATGATTTACTGTATTTTCTCTGTAAGATTATATTGAAATAAATATCATTAAAATAACAGTGGTACTTCAATTATGTTCAGTTCAAATTTCTAAATCAGAGACGATCTTTCTATTTTTATGTAGAATAAATATAACTACTACCTACTTAGCTATTCACAAATATTTCTTGTAGGAATTTGATTATCTAATGAAAATCTCTTCCATTATTTTCTCCAAAGTAATTTTTACATTGTTATTAGCTAGGATTCAATACACTATTAATTGGTTCAATATCTCTTCAATTTTTTACTTTATTGCATTAGATTTTAATTTGAATATAAATACACTTGGATTAATTACTACTAGTTTTCTCATTGGCGTAGGATTATTCCAAGTTCCTGCTGGAATTTTAGTCGCAAAGTACGGTCCTAAACGACTCAGCATAATTGGAATATTATTATCTTCAAGTATGGCATTGATTTCGGGATTTTCTCAAGATGCATTACAAATTACTATTTCAAGATTTGTAGTGGGTGCTGGAATGGCATTCTTTTTCGGAGCAAGTGTTACACTTATTTCAAACCAGTTAGGCAAGGGAAACGAGGGTTTAGGTGTAGGATTATTAAATTCAGGTCATGCAATTGGAGCACTTTTGGGGATTTTTGGTTGGGTAGCACTTACGGAAATTATAGGCTGGCGGCTATCAATTATTATTGGAGGAATAATTGGCTTAGGAATTGTATTAATAATGAGAATAGGATTGTCAAAAGAAGATAATAAAAAAGATTTCAAAATTAAATCTAATGAATTAAAGGATGTACTATTAAATAAATCTCTAATAATACTTGGTATTACTTTGTTGGGTTATCAAACTGGAGCCAGTTTGATATTAACTTTTATTGTTTTATTTCTAATTGAAGAGATACATATTAACCCAATTATTGCAGGTCTCCTTGGAAGTTTGAGCCTAATAATAGGAATAATTATATCACCAATTTCAGGTAAAATATATGATAAGTTCAAGAGGGCAAAGAAACTTTTGTTTATTTCAGCAATACTATCTGCTTTAAGTATTATGTTACTTGCCACCAACTCTATCTATATTATAATAATATCTCTAATTATTTCTGGAATATTCTTATCGATTGGATTTGTAGTGATATATGCCAGAGCAAGAGAATCGAAAAAAATAATTCCCGATTATCATACTCTTTCAGTAGGTTATGTTAACGGTATATCATTATTTGGTTCCTTTTGGATCCCGCTTATATTTTCCTTTACTGTGAGCCAGTTTAGTTATATGACAGCATGGTTGTGTGCTGGAATTACTATAATAATACTATCCCTTCCAATTTTAAAGTTAGATTCTGAAAAAAACATAGATGATATTAATTAGAACTTCCTATGAAAGAAATGACAAAAAAACAATAAGAATTTCGTAATTCCTAATTATCAAGATTACATACAAATGATAGATGATAATAATAAGTCCTTTGTTGATATAACAATATTTTTGTATAGGGCTTAACATAATTTATTTTTCGATCTTAATAAAAAAATATAACAATGCAGATGGTAGAAAATGAAGGAGTGTAATATCCTTAGGTAATGATGATTGCTTTTACAATATGATGCAATGTATTTATTTAATATATATAATTTGGATTCACTTTAAAAGAATTTATATGATTATTTAGGTGAGTTCATCTTCATATCTATCATAATGATCCGGGTGATTTATTCCATTTAATTTAATAAATTTTAGTAGGTCTGTATGATCTTCTATACCGTAATACTTTTTCATGTTTTCTAATGTATCATCATCATAAATTTTTATTTTTGAATTTTTATTTTTACTCTGATCACCTACCATATTATTTATACGAACTCATAATACTTAACTTTTGATTAATATTTTAATTAAATATAATTTACTTATTCTTTATTATTAATTTTCTTTCATATTAATTCCTCATGATCAAATCATATTTTATAAATACCAATTACTTTATTTCATCTTACGATATTTTTATTTCATTTCTCCATTTACCAATTTTATATTTTAATAATATATGATTTAGAAATCTACTACCTGTGTTAAAATAAAAACCCAATAATATATTTATATCATTTTAGCTTATTAAAGAAATCTGTATTTTGGGCATAATTGATCTGTGCTTGTTATCTGATAACATTTTACTTTCAAATAAGTCTTTCAAAATAGCATTTAAATAAATTTAATTTGGAATGCTAGTTAAGTCTTACCCTTCATCTGTTTCAGATATTTGTCCTCGTAATTCGCCCTCTGGATGATCTTCAGTTTGAACATTTACATAGGTTTCACCACTTTGCATTGCTATTACCAGATCAGCAATTGGTTTACCTTTCATTGGACCTGTCAAAGCTATCTCATTAATATTTCCACTAGCAGAGAATGAGCTAGATTTTTGTGTTATTGAAGAAATATCTGAAATCTTTGGCAGATCACCAATTTTTGGCAGATCATCTATTAGATTTCCACTATTACCTTTAGGCTTAAACACGGTGGCTAGGACATCACCATTTGTTCCCGCTGCACCTTTATGAATCTGAACAAAGGTAATTTTTCCTGCATTTAATACATTTATTTGATAGGATATAGAATTATCAGAGACTTCAAAATTCGCCATTCCACTTCCGCCTGTTTCAACAGGAGGTACTACTTCTTTTCCAGAAAGTGTTGCTGTAAAGCTAGGATTTCCTTGAGCATCGGCCAATCCATACAGATTTATTCCGACGATCGTAAGAATGGAGCCAAATATGACAATAAGTCCCATTGAAAAAAATTTGTTCATGTTATAACAGTATATATCGTATTATTTAATTATATTTTTATCAGTTCAAAAAAAATGTATGGAATATAGTATATGATTCATTTATATTTTAAATAATTTATTGACGATCACTTAAACTTTCATATTCACAGAATAATCACAAAAGATAATTAGCTCATAAAATTAAACTCAAAGTTTTCCTGCTTCTTTTAGACGAGAGATCATTCTTGCCTCGCCTTCTTTAAATCGTTGCTTATCATCTTCAGTTTCTAATAAAAGCTGGGGAACTTCCATAGATTTCCCATATTTATCTATTGAAACGCTCGTAACATATGCTCTACCTGCATGAACTCTTAAATTATAATCAAGGTCTTCCGCAAAAATATTGACTTCAATCTCCATAGAAGAACGTTTAACATAATTTAATCTTGCTTCAAGAATCAAAGAATTGCCAATAAATATTGGTTTAATAAAAGTCATCCTATCAATACTTGCAGTAACAACATTTGATTGATTAGCATGTCTTTTAGCAACTATACCAGCTATAAGATCTACATGTTTTAATATTACGCCTCCAAACACATTTCCTTTCGGATTCGCATCTGATGGTAACATCAGGAGTGTTGTTTCTGCTTTTGATTCATTTGGGGTTTTTTTTAGGTTCTTAAATGGATTTTGCAAATATAATACCTGAATGTCTTCATTATTATAAATATATTAAGACCAACTAATACTAAATTGTTCTAATCTAAATAAAATTATCGTAATAGCAGCAATATATTGTAAAAGTTATGAACTGTAAAATTTGTAATTTTTAAATTTTAAAGATATTTTAATAAGAATTAATTAAAAATATGTCTTAGATCTATTAAAATTGTATAATCTTTCAACTTTTAAATAACGAATCATTTATTTGACATTAGATCAGTATTTTATCATTTGAATGCATTAGATAAAAGTAGAAAGAAACAAACATCATGGTGTCTTGATTGTGATAAAGTTTTTGATACCAAAGTAGATGCTGAGATTCACAAAGAAAATTTAAATCATAGACTCAAAATTACAGAATTCTGGACGATATCACGATAAATAACAAAATAAAAATTAACATATGTACACGTATATTATTTTATAAATATAAATTTCAAAAAAAATATATTTTTAATTCTTCCTAATACCGGTAAATCCAGCTCCAAGAATTTCTTGCCTACAGATTTTAAGTATATGATGGGTGACTTCTTTGATACTATCAATCATGTTACCTAGTATCCTCACTATTATTCCAGAGTCATTAGGTAATATTGAACACCTTGCTACTACTTTATCGTAATTAATTATATCTTCACTGATTTTTTCATTTAGAATATTTACATATTTAGTTGGAACTAACAAGTACATATTTGAGAACATATTAAATGCTTCGAGAAGCCCAAATCTTTTTAATTGATTTTTTTTTGGTTCTAATAATGCTGTATCAACAAGCTTTAATGACCCAGTATGGCTTTTGGCTATAGTCTTTAAATAACATACATCATAGTCAAAATATTCACCCATAGCCATTCGACCAGGAACTATAGTTTCAGAATATATTAAGGTTGCATCATCATCTAAATTAAGATTTACAGATTGATAAAATCGTGAGTCTCTATAAGGTATTATTTGATCAGGAACATATTCAAAATAGCAATTACTATCTAATGATATATTCAAGATTTGTGTAGCAAAATTTTTATCCATTCTGTAGAGCCGGGTAGCTCCTTGAGTAGTTATATGAGCTATTGCATTTTTAGCTAATTTTATATCAATTCTATACCTATCTCCTTGTAGTACTCCCCCCGATGGAGAAATGATATATATATAGGCCATAGAAGGAAGACTCTCTTCTAGATACAGAGCTCTTTGAGTAAATAAAGGTACTTTTGAGTATTGTTCCTTGATAACTGTTTTATTTACTTTATCATTTTTTTCTAGTAGTAAAAATAGAGCCCCTAATTTTCCTGCTTTTCCTACACTTAGTTGACTAAGAGCTGATTCGTAAGATAATACTTCTTGAGGGATATCGTCTGGAATAAAATATTCTAATTCTTTCAAGTTAGTTATTCAGTTTTTTGTTGTTGTTGTTTTTGGTGGTAACTCAAATAAAACATTTTTTACGATATTATCTGCTACTTCTTTAATTCCCTCACCAGTTTTACAGTTTACAAAAACAAAAGGTTTATTCTTTCTAATTAATGTGGCATCTCGTTCCATTATCTTGAGGTCTGCCCCCACATGTGGTGCTAGATCAATTTTATTAATTACCAACAGATCGCAGTTTTCGATTCCAAGACCACGTTTTCGTGGATATTTATCTCCTCCAGCAACATCAATAATATAGATGAAATAATCAGCAAGTGCAGGGCTAAATGTGGTTGTAATATTGTCTCCACCACTTTCAATAATTATTAAATCTAACTCTTGATTATGAGCTGATTCAATATCTTCAACTACAGAGAGATTCATGGAAGGATCTTCTCTTACTGCAGTATGGGGACATCCACCTGTAGCTAATCCAATTACTAGACTTTCAGGCATAAGCCCTCTTTCTGACGCCAAATTTCTTCTCATTCTATCAGCGTCTTCTTTTGATACTACATCATTGGAAATAATAGCAATTCTATACCCTATTTGACTTAATAATGGAACAAATTGTTCTATCAACATAGTCTTACCAGAACCTACTGGACCACCAATACCGACTCTAGGAATTCTTTTAAATGTCATCTCAAAATAATAAATGATATTTTATGTAATAAACATTTTCGAATCCATTCTTTCATGTTTCATTTGAACAAGATCGATACTTGGACTAAACTGCCATAAATGGGAGAAATGTCTCTTTATATTGTTGTTTAAAACAGTTGTCATAATCGGTTTTAGCTCATGAATAATCTGTTGTCCTTCAATATGTTGTATCATTCCAAGTCTAAGTGCCGCACCTGTGATACTAACTGTAAATCCATATAATAGAATAAGACATGCACGTTCTTTTTTTATATTTAAACTATTTGATGCTAGTGCTAGTGCAACCGGATATATACCATTTGCAGCCTTATTCTTTATTGAATTATAATATAAAGAAATTAAAGTATTATCTGGAACAAAGCTCAATAAACAATTCAAAAATTGTCTTCCTGACCTTATTGAAGCCTCACGAATCTCTTTTATTAATTTCATTGAAAACAGAATATGATCTATTTCTATTATTTTAGAAATATTTTCTTCTTTAGCAAAGTCATATGCATTAGAAAGAGCTGCACAATCAGCAGGTCCTATTTGATATTGTAGACAAACTGTTATAAATTCAATGATTTCTTGCTTAGTTTTGATTCTTTTATCATAAAATAATGTTTCCAAACCACTTGATGTGGTATACATTCCAGTAGGGAAGAATGAATCTCCAAGCTGAAGCATACTAACCTCATCTACAAGTGGATCTAAAGAAGTGGTAACATCATCATCATCATCATCATCATCAACATGTTGATTCATATTACTATTATCAATAACGTCTATTTTATTACTAAATCTAGTGTTCATGAATATTTGATCCCTCCTCGTCTGGTTCAAAGATCATGTTATCACTTCGAATATCCAGGAATTGATTAAATGATGAAAACCTCTTTTTTAGCATTTCCAATTCTGTTTCAGCTTGCAATGGAAAAATTACTTGATTTTTTGTTACCTTTATAGGTCTATGTAAATTACCGAGGGTATGTCCAATCTTAACAGAAAGTGGAAAAATATTTTCTTTGTTTTCATAACTTTTGAAGGTGATTATAGCTACGGATTCTGATTCAAGTGTCAGCAATATCATTTTGTTATCATCCATAAAAATTACATCATCATTTCTTAAATTCGGATTATGTTCAAACATAAAAGCAACATCAGTTTTCTTATCTGTACTTTTTCTCATTCTTAATTTTTCTGATTCCATTCTAGTTATTAGTACTTTTTCACAAAGATTATTTTTTAACATCTCTTCATATTTTTTCCGAAGATTAGAATTTTGATTGATATTACCTAAAATTTGATTAACAGTAATCATATTACTTTTGGGTGCTCTCTATCACATTTTTTAAGATTGCTTGTATAAATGGATTTTGAATTTCTTAAATCATTGACTTTATCTATCATTTCTGTAAGATTTTTTGTATAATCTATGTATCCATAATGTTCAAAATGAGATTTAGTTACCATAGCAAAGATAAATCCAGAACCAGTAAAAAGCAATTCGGATCCTATTTCAAATTTTTTTGCTATTATGCATTTTGTTACACGATGTAAAGTATAGTCAAGATTAAGATGAGATCTAGGATCAATAAATCCTGACATTTGTTTTATTTTACCTCCTTGGGCTATTATATGTCTAATTTCTTTTGGTTTTTTGATAATCAAGTTTTCATCCACATTATTTTCTTCAACACAATGACGGATCTGCATATTACATCATTTACCTCTTTATTTCCGATACACTTTGCGGACTAAGATCTTCTGCAGCAAGGTTTCTATCTATTCTTAAAACTGATTTTGAAATTTCGCCAGCTGCTTCAAGAGCCATTAATTTAACCAATAGGGGATCAAGGATTCCCTTTTCAAACATATTTACAAGGTCTCCTGAGTCAATATCTATTCCAATGTTTGGTTTTGATGCTTTGGCTGCCATTACTTTTTCTAAACCATTGAATCCAGCATTAGTGAGTATCTGTCGCATTATACTTTCCAGTGCTGATGCTACAACATCGAGTCCTACTTGTTCTAATCCCTTTAATCGTAGACTCTTTAACTTTTCAATTACATGTATTTCTGCTGCTCCACCGCCAGCAACTATTCCTCTATTCAAGGCAGCTTCCGAGGCATTGACACCATCGATAACAGACCTCCATCTTTCAAGAGAAGTTTCCTTGGTTGTTCCAGAGACTATGATTGTAACTATATTTTTACCAGAGCCATTTTCAATATAGATAAGTCCCGTATCTTCATCTTCGTATATAGAGTCAGCATTTCCGAGAATGCCATTATTCTTAAGATCTTCCATCATCCGTACAGGTTTTGCACCAGTATATCTAGATAAAAATTCTACTTCATCCGAAGATATTCTTGTTGCAAAGATATTTTTGGACACTAAGAGATTCTCTATAACTTCATCTACCTCGGGCGAAGATATTAGAAGAGTATTAGCACCTGTAACCATGATTTCATTTACAATTTTTTTAGATTTTACTAACCGGTCATTCTCCATATTCAAGATTTCTTCATAACGGTTATTTTCTTTCAACCAAGATTCTTTTACAGGTTTTAAATCAAGTTTTACGATCATTATTTTAGGCTTTAGTATTCGCATAGGCATTTCTTGATCCATACGTTTTCTTTCCAAGACAATACCATTGAAAACAGTATCAGAAACGTTAGTTTTTCTAATTACTTTAATTGATTTATCAAAATCATATAAATTATTATATATTGAATTATTTCCTACTGTCCTAATTGATTTTATTACTAATTCTGATAAGTTAATACCATCTAATTTTGAAGCTAAGGAGGTTTTTATAATTTGCTCCAATTCTTTATCTTCAAGAGATATTTTTTTGGCATCTTTTTCTAAAATCTTACATGCATGATTTACGCCATTTTCTATTCCCTCAACTACTTTCGTAGGATGAACTCCAAGCTCTTTAATAAGCCTCTTACCTTCTTTTATCATTTCTGATGCCATTACTACGGCGGTTGTGGTCCCATCACCTACTAATTGCTCCTGTCTTTCTGCTATTTCTACTATCATCCGTGCAACTGGATGAATTGCCTTTAAAGAGAGAAGAATGGTTACACCATCGTTTGAAACGTGCCTATTCATCGCTTGATCTATTAAGAGTTTATCTAAACCTTTTGGC
>JAICHH010000058.1 GCA_025922715.1 Nitrososphaeraceae archaeon | reverse complement strand
TATACTTTCACTGGTGGTCCCTTATTCATTAGATTCTACTATATTCTCACTATTACTACTAATCTCATTGTTTTCATCAAATTCTTCTGTATCAGGATTTCCAAATAGTGGTTTTTCACTGTCTAGAGGCTGTACATTATCATTAGGTATATCCTCGTCAATACTAGGAAGATTTCTGCTTAAATCGCTAAAAATATCATTACTAGACTCTACTTCTTCTTCTTCTTTTTCTCTATTTATCTCAGAAGGTCCTTCTTGTTCTTCTTCTACTTCTTGAGCTGAAACAGATTGATATCCATTGGATGTGCTATAAAGAAAAACACTTATTATTATGAATGATAATGATGATAAATAGTTCAGTTTAGTCAAATTTTCCATGCTAGTGTATATTATTACCTCTTTTTCTTTTTATAAAGTTATCATATGATACTTTATATCATCCGTTTATCGACCACTTTTGTAAACATGATATATAATTGTTGTTTCAATGATAAAATATTATTATTATTATTTTTATACCATTAAAAAAGAATGATATGTGTTGATTGGATTAATTCAAAGATTTTCATTGGTTTATTTTTTCTTTTTTATAATGTTATTGATATTACAGATACCACTATCATTTACTTATTCACAAATGGATGAACAAATTATTTCCGAAAATGTTGGTAAACCATTTTTACCAGTAGGTAGTTATCCTGTAGGAATCGGAATAAATTCTGTTACTAACAAGCTATATGTCGCAAATCAATTTTCTAACTCAGTTACAGTGATAGATGGCAATACAAATACTATTGAAACTACAATTCAAGTAGATAACTTTCCATATGATTTAGAAGTAAATCCTTATAATAATAGAATATATGTGACCAATAGAGGTTCAAATACTGTCTCTGTTATTGATGGATCTACAAATCAAAGACTATCAAATATCAATGTTGGAGAATCTCCTGTAGGGATATCCATAAATCCTTCAGATAATAGAATATATGTTACAAATCTAGGTAAAGAATCATCATCTTTATCAATCATAGATGGTATTAGTAATAAAGTTACAGGTACCGTGGAATTGAATGGCCTTTTTTATGGTGTAGCGGTTAATCCACTAACAAAAACAATTTATCTCTCTAATCTAAAAAACCATACTGTATCTGTTTTAGATGAAAAAACGAAAAACATTCTTAATAATATTTCAGTGGGAAATATACCTACAGGAATAAATATAAACCATATAAAAAATGTAATTTATATAGCAAATTATGGTTCTAACTCTATTTCTGTAATAGATGGAAAAACCAATAAAGTCAACTCAACAATAAAAGTAGGATATGATCCAGTAGATATTGTGGTGAACCCATTAACAAATCGTATATATGTATCTAATAATGGTGACAATACAGTATCTGTAATAGATGGAATAACTAATAAAAAAATTAAGGATTTATCAGTTAAACCAAATAACACTAAAAACAATGGTAATACCGATCCTATTCTTGATATACCTATCCATCTAACTTTTCCACTTTTAGCTAATAAATTATCTCTTAATCCTATTACAAACCAAATTTATATCACAAATACAGTTTCGAATGGTGTTATGGTAATTGATGGAAAAACTGATAGTGTAGTTGTCCAGTTATCTGTAGAAATAAAACCAGAAAATGCAGGAACTATAGAATGTAACAATTCAAAGTTACCGTCGCAAAGTTTTTGGTTGCATCCTATAAATACCGAAATAAAATGTGCTGCTCATGCATCTCGAGGATATTCATTTGATTTTTGGTCAAATATGATTTCAGATAATAAAAATCCTATCACGCTAAACGTAACAGAAAATAACTTATTAGTAGCTCATTTTAAACCCGCCATCTCAACAGAGACATATATTGGAATGGTAGCTGCTATAGTTGGTTCTACCTCTATATTTGGGGGTTGGTATTATAAAAGACGAGAAAGAAGTTACCTAAATAAAAGCATGAATAGAATAGACTTTACTTATGATGTATTAAAAAAAGACAAGGTAGAAGGAGTTAAACAATTGGAAGAGATTCGAAAAGAAGTAACTAATTTATTTAAAAAAGGAAAGCTAACAGATTCACATTATAATATTCTTGATAAAAGAATCTCCGAATTAATTAATACTCTTTTAAGAACTGACTGATATGTTTAGGCAATAACCATTTAACAAAAAATCTAAATAATTTATTTATTAATTTATTAATTTATTAATTTATTAATTTATTTATTTATAGTTATAACTATGGAGCCTAATTCTCTGTTTGAAAGTCAGAGCTAGTGTATATTGTAAATAGTACTTGGTAATAAATAATTATACAATCATAATCTTCTTCATCATTATCATATTCAGTATGTTATTATTAAGCTAAAGAAATTTATATTAAATTATGAATAAAATTTTTTTTTTAACAATTGCTTGTTTTGCATCTTTTATATTGTTATCTTTTATAGTAATTAATAAATCAAATAATATATATTTTGATAATATTATACATGTTGATATATCTCTTTTTATTGCAATAAATGAATTTCAGGTAAAATTACCTACAGAGCTTGATCAATTTATGATTGTGATTACTCTTTATGGAAGGGAAATTTTTTTACCATTTGTACTGATATTAATTTTCATATTTGGAGGTAAAAATGGAAGGAAAACAGTAATCATAACAGGAATCTCTATTTTAATGTTGATTCCCATTGTTTCTATTACTAAAGATTATATTGAAAGACCAAGACCTTTTGTTCCTGACTTGGACCCACTAATGTCTACAGATACTAACTATTCATTTCCCTCTGGACATTCTACTCTAATAGTTGCTGGGTCTATAACTACCTTGATTTTATTTAAAGGAAATAAATATACTAAAATTTTGCCTATTGTTTTAGTCATTGATGCAGGATTAGTATGCTTTTCAAGAATTTATGTTGGAGTTCATTATCCATTTGATGTTTTAGGGGGATTTTTTTTAGGAAGCGGAATATCATTGTTAATTATTTGTCTTGTAAGTACCATACCGAAAATTAGAACCACAATAAGTAATTACAAATTTAAAGATTCTTGAAATGATATTATATAAATTTAAAACTAAACTAAAATATTACAAGAACACTATATAATCATCTATCTCTTTCTTTTCCTAAAAACGCTTTGGTAGGTAAATTCCAATTATATTTCATTGCTAACAGTCTAAATAATGTAACAATAACTATACAGACAACCATGGAAATATAGTAATTGAAATCAAAGTATAACAGAATAAAAAATATAATAATTCCTAAAAAACTTGCTGATGCATATAACTCTTTGATGAATACTAGCGGAATTTCTTTAACAAAAACATCTCTTACTATTCCTCCGCCGATGGCAGTAAAAATACCTGCTAAAGACATAGCTAGAAAATTTAATCCCAACATTTCATAAGCAATACTGGAGCCTATGATAGTAAAGACTCCTAAACCTATTGCATCAAACTTTAAAAATAATTTTTCACGTTCCTTAAAAAAAGGGTGTAAAAAAAATACAATAACACCTGTAGCTACAGCAATAGTTAGATAATAAGGATCTAGCATAATTTTAGGTGGTAATCTGTCCAATAGAAGATCTCTGATTAACCCTCCAGCTAAACCTGTACTGCTAGCTAATACTATAACTCCTACCATGTCCATTTTGTATTGAATTGCTTTTAGCGCGCCGGTCACGGCAAATACCATTACACCAAATAAATCTAATACCTGAAGTAATAAGGGAATTGAGAAAAAAATATTATCCAACTATAAATATTAATTATTTCTTAATATTTATTTAAATTGATTAATTTCTCTACCTATTCAAACAGTTTAATTATAAAATAATTTAATGTAATGATTTTGGAGCTTTCATTCCTTTATTGTTTAATACAATATAAACTTCTGGAATAGAGTAAACAAATCCTATGTGAACACAATCTATTTTTTCATCTAGTAAACACCGTAGTTCACCATTTCGTAATATAACTTCTGCTATTCTATTTCTTTTATTATCTTTTATTAGTACTCGATCAGAGTCAATTGAAATTTTTTCCATAAAAGGAGCTTGTTTAGTAAATGCTTCATGCTTTAACATCATCTCCTCCATCATGCTTGTAAGGTATCCTGAAAAACTTGTAATTCCTTTTAGTTCTAAATCATTCTTTCTTTTTTCATAAACATTAAAGAATTTTTTATAGATGTTCTCACTGACTGTAATTGATTTAAAACCAGGTTTAGGCACGCTTATACCGTATTAGACCGTAACATATAAGATTTACTATATAAATTTATAAATAAAATACTACTTTGGATGATCTAATTATAATTTTGCCGTCATATTATTATTGCTGAAATAAGTTTACGTACTTATTTAACTAATTAGTTTTTTATAGCAATGAAATTATTTTAGGAATATTGTTTAATTTATATTAAAATATTTTTAACAATAATTTAATTTAACTATTTATTTTATTTTATTTTATTTTATTTTATTTTATTTAATTATGTTTGAAAACAGTGATCTAAATACTAGATATATTTTTTAAATTTTGAATAATAAACGATGGAATTACTTAATAACCCTTTAACATAATACTTTTAAATAATTATAGGCTTGTTTTGCTACATAGATGGGATTATCCTGATATGGATATAATTCTACAGTAACAAATCCTTTATATCCAATCTTTTTTATTGTATCAAAAACTTGTTCAAAATCTATAGAACCTATTCCAGGTATAAGATGATAGTGAACTCTATTATTAGCTATGTCTGATAAATGAAAATGTTCTATATAATCAATTAATTTTAATATTGTTTCAGAAGGATCTTCTTTGACACAATAAAAATGTCCAATATCAAAATTTAATTTTATATAGTCAGAACATATTGTTTTCATTAATTCTAAAAATTGCTGAGAGTTCTCAATTAGCAGAGAAGGTTCTGGTTCAACTAATATTTTTACATCATTTTCTTCTGCAATAGATTTGACTTTTTTTAACCCATCTGCGAATATTTTCAGTAGGATATTTGATTCTATTTTATTCTTTTTTATGTTAATTGGACCTCCTGGTTCAGTTGAAAGGTTTTTTGCACCTAAGGTTTTTGCTAAATAAATGCAATCTATTGTATGCTTAATCCTAATTTCTCGTAACTTGTAATCATTTTCAATCCATGAAGGATGATAAACATCTCCTATGGCATATAATGTAAATGCATTAAGGTTAGAAATCCCTATATTCAAATCGGAAATCAAATTTTTTATTTTTTTTGCTTGTTCTTTTGAAAACTCGGGAGGATAAGCATGTGGTATATCACATAAAATTTCTACTCCTTTATAACCTATTTTAGCTATTTCTCTTATAGCAATATCAAGAGAAAATTTCTTAAAAGCGTTTGAACTAAATGATAGTATCATTCCTAAATTATCCGTAATGAATATATTCTACTTAATATTCTATCACTGAACTTGAGGTTTCCAGGTAAATTTATTTGATTGTTTGTAAAAATCATACGCATTAATCATTGTAACTTTTTCTATTTCATTTTTTCTAAATCCTTCCTTTCTCATTTCTCTAGCAACTAATGGCACGCTCAATGGATCGGAAATCCCCCAATCAGCTGCACTATTTATCATTATACTATCTGATCCATTTTTTCTTATAATATCCATTGCTCTCTTTGGTGAAAGTTTCGTTAAAGGATAAACCGAAAGACCGGCCCACAATCCCATTTCCAATGTTTTTTTTATTGTTTCTTCCGTATTATGATCGATCAGGATTTTCTTTCTATCATATTTATTACCATTTTGATTTAGTATTTCGTCAATTTTTTCTATTCCTTTAATTTTATTTTGATGAGGTAAATGAATCATAATAGGAATCTTTTTGGTGGATGCAATTTCAAGCTGTTTTATAAAAATCTCTTCTTCTAATTCATTAATAAGATTGTAACCTATTTCACCAATTGCTACAACTCTTTCTCTATCTATAAACTTTAACATTGCGTGTAATGCATCTAACGCTAGTGGTCTCTGGACAGATTCTTTAGGATTTACAGAAATGCATACAAAATGTTCAATTCCAAATTGTTTAGCTCTTGTAGTTTCGAACGATATGAGGTGTTCCCAATAATCAATAAACGTTCCAACAAAAGTCCTTGGACCTCCAAGCCAAAAAGAGGGTTGTACTATAACTTCTATTCCTGCTTTAGACATAGCATCATAGTCATCAGTAGTTCGAGAATACATATGAATATGCGGATCGAAGAATCCAGACATTTACTTATAAAATCAACCAAGTTATATTAAATGTATATATTGTTATATTCTCAATAAAAATTTCATGATACTATCTGTTGTAGTTTTATTTATCGTAATAATCATCAGTTATTTTATATTAATGTGTATCTTATAATAAGTTAAAAATTAAGAAATATTATGTATACTAATTATTTCATTTTTGATGTATTTATTGTCTAATATAATGTAAAATGTAATTACATTTACATATTAATATTTGATATTTTTAAAAAAATAAAAACCAAAAAAATTATTTTGAATACAAAATAAAAAATTTTTTATTAAAATCTAATCTATTTTAATGCTGAAATAAATCTAAAACGAACAACTAATAAGATATTAAATTATTAAGACAACTAGACATTGAAGAATAATGCAAGTTCACCTACTACTACTAACATTAAAAGTATTTATAAATCATCTAATATGTTGTCGATTGATCTTGCAGGAATACATCTTAGAAATCCGCTTCTACTTGCATCAGGATTTTTAGGTATTTCTCAGGAAATTTTTAACAGATTATACAATGATGGTTTAGGAGCTATAGTCAGCAAATCAATAAGTGTTAGTCCTCTAGATGGATATAAAGGTCCCACAGTTGTTTCTCTTGGAGACAAAGGTTATTTAAATGCTGTAGGGCTTGCAAATCCTGGATCTGATGTATTTGCTCATGAAATTATGAATAATCAAATTCCTCTTATAGTTAGTATTGTTGGATCTAGTCAGTCAGATTTTCCAAAACTAATAAGTAAATTTGATAAGTTGAATATCTTAGGTTATGAGATTAATCTTTCTTGTCCACATGTTGCGAAGATGGGCATGGAAGTTGGTGATGACCCTGATTTGGTAACTAAAATAATTAAGACTATTAAGTCAAGAACTAAAAAACCTGTAATTATCAAAGTTGGAATAGGAAATACCGATATTTTAAAACTTGCAACGATAATCCAAGAATCAGGAGCTGATGCCATAACTGCAATAAATACTATTAGAGCAATGATAATAAATGTCGAGACCGGAATGCCCATTCTGAGCAATAAAGTTGGCGGATTGTCTGGTATTCCTTTAAAACCCATAGGAGTCAGATGTGTTTATGAAATATCTAAAAAAGTCGATATCCCTGTAATTGGATGTGGTGGAATATTTACATGGGAAGATGCAATAGAATACGTTTTGGCAGGTGCAACAGCTATAGAATTAGGTTCTGTCATAGGATATACGGGTTTGAAAGCATTCAATCAAATAAAATTAGGAATTACAAAATATTTGCAGAAGAAAGATTGCAAGAGCATAAAGGAGATTGTTGGTCTTGCACACAAATATTGATAAAATACGAATGGTTGTTATTGAAGAGGTAATAGAAGAAACCCCTTCGGTAAAGACTTTTGTTTTCGATGATATGTTATCTTCAAATGCAAAACCTGGGCAATTTTTAATGATCTGGATTCCAAGGGTAGAAGAACTTCCAATGAGTGTAATGATTTCAAATAAGAAGAATCATGCTGCGATCACAATACGGAAACATGGATTTGGATCCACTTCTCTTTTTGAAAAAAAACAAAATGATCAAATTGGGGTACGCGGACCTTATGGCAATTATTTTAGTATAAGTAAGGATGTAAAACGTCCTTTGTTAGTAGGAGGTGGAACTGGTTTGGTTCCATTAATGCGTCTCGCTACTTTAATTAGTAAAATACAAGAAAGATGTACAATAATTATGGGTGCACAAACACAGAAAGAGGTCCTTTTCAAAGATCTCGCAGAAGAAATATTAAGTAAAATAAGGACTAAGATAATTGTTACCACTGAAGATGGTAGTTATGGAATAAAAGGAGTAGTAACAGATGCTTTAAAATATATTTTAAAGAAAGAACAATTTGATATGATCTATACTTGCGGTCCCGAACTTATGATGGTGAGTATTTATAATTTATCAGTTACTCATTCCATTCCAATTCAAGCTAGCCTAGAAAGATATATGAAATGTGGAATAGGGATTTGTGCAAGTTGTTGTATAAATGACAAACTTGTTTGCAAAGACGGTACTGTGTTTAACGATAATCAATTATCTAAAATGTCAGAATTTGGAAAAGTTTTCAGAGATAAGTCTGGCCGTCCATCGAATTATTCATTTAATTAATAATTAATATATTAAACAAGTTTTTTAAGAATTTATTGCTAGATTAAATGGAGGAAGAAGAAGGAGGACGGTATGATGATAATGACCTTCTGAGATCTTTGTCAATATTTTCAACTCCTTTTGCTCTAAACGACTTAATTTTTTTATTAATTTTTGATCTTCTAAGAATATATTTATCAATCTCCGTGTCTTTGATATTCAAAAGCGGTTTGCCTTTTTTTCCAACTTTTCCAATAACTTCTGGTTCAAGATGTATTTTTTTCAAGTCTTGGATTATTGAGTCAGTACATTCTCTTGATGCTATTATCAAGTGACAACCATTAAATGAAGAAGTGGAATGTTGTACTAAATATTCTTTAACAGCATATGAAGACATTTCCTTATTTTTAATTGGAATCTTATCTATTATTATTTCACGATCTATGTAGTCAACTAACTTTTTGAGAGCTAGAATTCCTTCGGTTAAAATAGGAAATACTGCAGTTATATGTGAAGCTTTATCAAATTTTCCCTCAAAAGCAGGACAATATTTGTTTATTAGCTTTCCAAGCTCAAATCTCGGATGGCTCAAATTCTTAATGATATTATCTTTTTCCATTTCAAGTTTAGTAATGACTATACCATGTTTTTCAAAAACAGATATGTTTTCCTCATTAATTTTTGTTAACAAAAATATACTTAAGGGAATTATAGAACCAAATTTGTCAGTAACTATAACATTCATTTCCTCTTCTATCTCTGTGTATCTTGTAGGAATTTCTCTGTATGTAGTAGCTGTAGCACTGGCTCCAAAAAATAGGTTACCAATTTTCAGAGAACTGTAATCTTCCATATAGATATTATTAGATAAAGTAATTGAATCTAAATTCTGTCTGGTAGCATCAAGCATTTCTTCTTTCGGTGCATCATAGATAGGAAAAATTTTAAATTCGTCTATACATCCCAGTAAATTCAGATTTTCTATTACTCCCGCAACTGTTATTTTACAATGAATGTCAGATTCAGGTGAACATAAAACGTCCGTTACCTGAGTTATATAATTATTAGCAATGATGTATCCTACTTTATTTCCTCTTCTTGTTTCAATAAAGTCTAACAATGCAAATTGTTTTTTTGAAGACGTATTTATTGCACTAATTTTTTTGGTTATACATTTTGATTTAATACTATTAATTAAATTTGACAGAAGATCGAGACGCTTTTCTTGATTGTCTACGATTTCCTTATTCAATTGGATAATTGCTAGTGATTTTTTTATACCTGTCTCACTTTGTTGAACGTATAAATCGGATAGATTATAAATTCTTCTAGTAATTTCAGGATTCTTTCTTTCACTTTTGTAAAACCAATCAAACCAATCTGGTATAATTTTCCAATTTGTTCCTTTAATTTTATTTAGTGAAGATTCTAATAAGTCTGGATCAATTTCATTAGAAAAAGTAGAAAGCCAATTTAGTGGCTCAAAACCATATTCTTTGTACTTGTAAATATTATCCCAAAAATCTGTATTCAATATAATCTATGTAATGAATTATAGTAATGATATTAAAATATAGATATTTTTTATCAATTTATTAATTATTAACTTCCTTTT
>JAICHH010000057.1 GCA_025922715.1 Nitrososphaeraceae archaeon | reverse complement strand
TTTGTTTACTTTTGTTGGATATATACTATACGTATCGTAGGTATAGTATAAATCTGATTAAAGGCCGTCTGAATCGTCAGTGTATCACTAGTTTTGAGCTGAGAATAATTGACTAGTAATAGCAAAACATGGAGCCAAAAATTAAGTGTAACAATAGGGTCATTAGGAAGTATTACTGTAGATTTATTTTATTTTCTATAATTTTATATGTATGTAAAGAGAAGAGAAAAATGATTTTAAACTATTAAATTAAGGAATAAACTAGTTAATTAAAGTTCTTAATTAATATTTTGTAGAATATAATTAGATATTTAAATTTGTTTAATTTTAATAATAACTTAGGAATTTTTTACTAAATAAATCTAATTAATATAAATATTAAGTATCTAGAATAAAAAGTAGACGTATTTGAAAATAAAAATTAAAGTATGAATATAGAAAAGTTAGAGTGGAACATAATATCTGTTAATTTTTAGTTATATATTGATAATTTCGTTGACAATAATATTTGGTATTTCTAATAGAAGCATTATTGTTATAATAATAATTTCAATTCTGCAATTTTGATACAAAAGTTTATTCATATAATAAATAACTTTATCTAAAACCTTTGTGAGAATTTCTGATATTCAGCATCATCATCATCATTATTATTATTTAAAATTATACAATTATCATCTTTACGGAAATGTTTATTTGCATAATAAACTCGTTTTTTAACCTACCGCCTTCTATAGTAAATACCCAGAGTGAACAAACGTTACAATCTAAAAGTGATAAACCAACTTGTTAAGTCCTTTAACAAATTGTTTAAATTTCATCCTCACATTTTAGTAATAACTTTGACGGATATAATAAAAAGTGATAAATTATTTATTTTTCATGGATGAAAGCAACTGTTAATTGATTTTCTATTATTGTAGGTAAAATTTGTAAAATCCTTCTAGCATGCATATATAAGAAGATAGTATCAAAAAAATGATCTAAAATCTTATAATACTCTGTTATAGTTTAAGTACCAATGAGGCGGGGGAGAAACCAGTCAGCTGTCATAATAATATCCACATTCCCAAATAAGGAATCAATAATTCAGAATGTTAATGATCTAATTATAGAAAAAAAATTATGTGCATGTATTAGTTTAGTGCCCATAAGATCATTTTATTCTTGGAGTAACAAACTTGAAGATCATGAGGAAATTATGGTCTTATTGAAAACAACCAAATCTTTGGCTACAAAACTTAAATTGGAAATTGCAAGAATTCACCCGTATGATGTTCCAGAAATCATTGAAGTTAAGATGAACGATGTCTCTAAGTCATATTTAAAATGGATGATCGATTCCATTAAAAGCTAAAAATTAAAACAGTTGTAATATTGTTATTATATACAAGTTCTAAATAAAATTTTTTTTATTAATTGCTCAAAATAAAATTTAAATTAACTGTTTGAATAATTATAATTTATAGTGCTTTCAAATAACATAGAAATCTCTGTTCACACTGATATTGGAAAAGTCAGAGCAAATAACGAAGACTCTACATATATCAATAGAGAATCTAAAATTTTAATGCTTGCAGATGGAATAGGAGGTCACAATGGCGGCGAAATAGCAAGTAAACTAGCGGTAGAAACTATTTCTAAATATTTAACTAACCAAATAGAAGATAATATTATAAAAGAAATAAAAATAGATAACTATTTACTACAAGCATTAAATCTTGCAAATTATAAAATTAGAATAGAAGGATCATATGATCCTTCGTTACACAATATGGGAACAACAATAGTTCTTTGTATAATATCTGAATCAAATAATTTACACATTGCAAATATTGGAGATAGCAGATTGTATATTATTGATATCCAAAAAGAAAAGATATCAATGCTGACCAAAGATCATACATTAGTAGATAATCAAGACAGAGAGGAAAGAATTTCAAAAGAATATGCCACCAAACATCCTTTGAGACATATTTTAACCCAAGCTTTGGGTATAAGCGAACAAATTAATCCATATCTAACTAATTGTAAATGGCATCAAGGAGAATATTTACTATTATGTTCTGATGGTCTTACAGATATGATATACGAAAACGAAATATTAGATATATTCAAAAATAATTACAAAAAAAAATGTGATCAAATATGTAAAAGCCTAGTTGAAAAAGCTAATAATAATGGCGGTTTCGATAACGTTACGGTCATAGTCAGTCGCAGAAATGCTTGAAATTTCTATTAATATTTTATAGTATAACAAGAATAATATCTCATTACCAGATAATTTATAGAGAAGGGATAAAAAACTATTTAACGAAGTTGATATCGAAGCAATGCAACTATGCCACCTAATGCAGATACTCTTAATCCAATATCTGTTGAAGAGTCAACAGCATATACTTTAGCTCCATACGTTTCTGCTGTATTTAGCATGTTTATTATTTGTTCTTCCTTTAACTCTTTAAATATAGAATCAGAAAAAACAAGGGATTCAACAGATTTCAATTTAATTGCCTCACCCACTTCTCTGAATCCCATAACATATTTTTCTTCACCTCTACTAACCTGTAACATGATATTGTCTAATATTGCAGATACAAAGGATATTTTACTAGAGCTCATAACTTCTTTGAGTGATGGAGATCTGAGAAATACCATTACTCCATCTTCGCCTGCTACATCAATCCCATCAATAACAGTTGATATATCTTTATAAGTAGATTTTTTATCTATAATAAAATTGTAAAACCTTCTTTTTGTTTCTCCTGGACCAAATATTATTACTTTATAGTTTCCATCTTCATTTACTATACTATGGAATGCGAGATATACTTCTTCAAAGAAGATATCCATATTGGGATTATTCTTGGCTCCCTGAGTATAATATTTTCCGCTTTGTCCTGAGTAAATATTTGGAATAATTTCTAAATGAGTTCCCGCTATTTTCGCAATTCCAGCTTCCTTTGTATCAATGGCTACAATAATAAAAGATCCGGCGATATCAGATTTCAAAAGTTTTAAATCTAGCTCTTCCCATTTTTTACCTTTATCAACAACAATATTATTTCCAATTTGAACTATAATTGAATGATATGTTCCTTTTGGTACAAGACTATTATTTGATTCAATGATTGTCCCAGCTATTCTCAATCTATCTATAGATTCATCCAGGCCTATTTTCTCTACTTTAACTGATACACGAATTTTTACTCTTTCTCTATCTGGTCGAGAATATTCCTTTTCAAATTTTATTACTCGAGAGGTATCAGACACTACTATATTATCTGTCTTGATGATCCTTCTTAAAGTAAAAAGATCATCAGAATCTTCTGGAATAATAAACATAGCCTTGCCAGAAGAACTTGAGATCTCTTTACTTTTCATAATTTTAAATAATTAGCAGAGGTATGTTGATTTTTCAAATCAAATTGCTGAACTTGAATTTGATTCGGAGGTTTCATTTGATTGTTTGGTTGATTTATTTAAATGTTGGGCCGATGCAAGATAGTCATCCACCCATTCTTGCGTTAAGACTCCAGATTCAACAAGATTAACCAATGCATTAGGTGATGCCGTTCCATTAACTTTGCCTGATTTTTTCCTAATTTGTCTCCATTTTAATTGAGTATTGCCACTCTTAGAGGAATATATTATTCCTAAAATCTCTTTTGCATTTACAAATGTCATTTCTCTAATTCGTTTTAAAGTTACCTTATCAACAGCTTCTATATAAATGGCCCCTGGCCCATCTTCGCGTTCGGGAAAGACTTCATAATCACGAAAATAACTTTCAGGAATAAATGATTTACATGTACTCACAATAATAAACTTTCTAAAACTTTCAAGTGATGCAGTAGTATCTATATTAACCAATATATTCTTAAAAACAACGTGCCATTTATCAAGTTTATGAAAAAAAATACCTTTTAGAAAATCTGTTGAATTTATTCTCGTACTGCTATTATAATTTCTGGGTTAGTAGAGTTTACAATATTATTTGCAAGTCTATTATAAATGCGAAGATAAAAAATTATGGGAGATGACTGATTAGGTATATATACTTCCAGAATCAGATTTCTTTATCTCTATAGTAACTTTATCTCCGACTTTTATATTCATATCCTCATAATCTTTCATGGTTATCTTAAAGGTAGGGTTATCTCCTGCCATTCCTCCTGCTCCTCCACCCATACCTCCAGAAATCATCTTTGATATATCACCCATTGCCTTTGGTAAATTTTTCATTAAATCTTCTGGAGAAGTAAACGCCATAACATTAGGACCAAAAGGATTCATTCTTTTTTCACTTCCTGGTTTGTAGTCGTGAGGATCTGAGAATGTTACATAAACATAAGGACTGCCATCTTGGGTGGCCTCAATTCTAGAGGCAATAAATTCTCGTTTCATTCTAATGTAAAATGATAGTTATTTCAATTTATAATTTTGGGTATTTTAGTAGTCTCTATTAAGTTAAATTTAGAAATAAAGCATCGTCATTTTCTACAAATTACAAGATCCATAGAATTTACCATGTTATCATAGCATAAAACGATCTCGAATACCTAGTGTATCAGAAGTATTATAGAAGGTTTAATTACTCAATTTAGAAAATTATGCTAGCATGTAAAAATAGTAAATTTGAGAATTTCATGAAATAGATATCAACTATATTTAGACATTTTCAAAATCCGCAATGTTTTTACTCTTAAAAAAAGAAAATATCAAATTCTTTATTCTGCTATAGCATTTTATTTCATTATATCGCACGGAAAAAATAATTCAACTAATTAAATAGTCATATCATTCATACAATAATTAGAATTAACTTTTTTTAATATAATACAATTTCTTAGTTAAAGTATTTTTATGACCAAAGAAGGTGAAAAATTATTTCTTAACTATTATAAAGCTATGATTTCTTTTAGATATATATCACTATCAAGCTTTGAAAATACTGAAAGATCAATATCTGCACCTGGAGACATTATTTGCTGTAAATACTTTCCTGATTCTTTATCTTTCCACCATGTTTCACCAAAGATATTTTGTAAATGAACATCCAATTCTTTAGCCCTAACTGCTGCAAAGAGATAACTTGGAACATACATTATAGATTCAGGAAGGATATGATGTAGCATCCAATACGCTCCAGGAATTGAACTTCCTGTAAAAGCCTTGAATAATTTTGAATATAACAAATTAGAAGCTTCAATACTTAGATGATTTTTCCAAAAACTTGATTTCATGAGCGCATTTGCAGAATAAAAGGTGACGAAAAATAATTCCATAAAGTTATTTCTTGACTCCAATTTATTCAATAACTTATCATCAGTTATTCCAAGAGAGGATTTTAGAAAAATTCTTTTTTTTGTTAAACGTTCTAGCAATATAGAAAAAATTTCAGCAACTCCCATAGCAATATGATATTTTTTCCAATATTCTTTTTCAGGGTTTATGGAGCTTGCATGCATCGCATGTCCTGATTCATGAAAACATCCTTTAAGATCAAAATAAGGGCTTTCAGATTTATATAGAATGCGAATATCATAAGGTATTCGAACAAAGAAACATATTGGTGATGGATATTTATTTTGTCTATTTTCTGTATCAAAATTTATTCTATCTAGATCAAAATTTAAAATTTTTAGAATTTTTTTTACTTCTTTTAACGCATTAATTTTTTTAAAAGTCTTGTCAAAATCTTTATAGGTTATATTTCGAAAGAAATAAAAATCATCATAATATTCCGCATTTCTTTTTAAAATTTCAGTCGATATTTTTTGAAGAGATTTTTGGAAAGGTTTGCTTGAATTATTACCTATATATTTGACAAAATTTATAAATTTTGTATATGTTATTTTTTCATTCATCAAATAACCTGATAGTGGATCTAGGTAATTAGACCCAACGGAAATATTACTGCAGCTACTTTGCTGAATAGTTGAATAAATTGACCGTATCTTTTCAAAGCGATTATAAATAATAGGAGAAATATATTTTGTTTTTTCTATAAACTCATCAAAAACTTTTTTTCTTTTTTGAGAACTCTTTTCATTATTGTTAAATTGTCTCCAGGTATTCCAATTTATATTCTTATTATTGAATTTATACTTTGAAACAATTTTTTTTGTTCTAATATCATGTAACTTAAGCTCTAAATCTTTAGTTGAAGAATCTGCAAAGTTTTCTACGACTAAAAGAAAAAGATCACGTGGTTCTTCATAGTTTTTTAAAAATAGCTCAGAGTTTAACAATCTTAAATTTGCAAGAGAAAGTATTGATTCATTTGAATGTTTTAAACCTGCGTATTTTTTATATACCTCATCAGTTTCAGCAATTAAAAGACATTCATCAATATTACACCATTGTATGAGATTCATTTAGCAAACAAAATAAATAATAAAATCAATATATATAATCATTCATTCTAACACAGTTTCATTTATTTTCTTTGAATAGAGAATGATTTTTCTTTTTTCAGAGTCTTGTTAATAGTAAAACATTTTACTCTGAATTAATTCAGAGAGGCTAATTCGAAGTGATGATTGAAATTTTCTGTCAACTCGATTTATTCATTATTTATATACTACAGCACTGTTAACTTAGTTTATTTCACATCTGTTGATATATGGTATTTATTTCTAATTGTTGTATTATACAAATAGATATAGTCTTATCCAATTGTAGAGATGTTCTAGATCACAATTATTCTTTCTCTTCTTAGTATTAGAAGATAGTAATCATCAACAAAACATACTGTTATTCTATCCTTAAAGTATTGCATTACTCACTCAATCAGACTCTTCTCCCCAAAAAAAGAATTCAACATAATTCCAGGTGTTATATATTTTATTAATGCAATTTCTATCTGAGGAATGTTTATAAAAAATTACTAGTTAGTTATTCAAAAATGACATTGTAGTTTAAGGTCTGAATAAGAATAGTATTAGTATTCATGGATAACCATTTTAGCAATAATTGGATTAAAGAAAAAAGACGGAATTCTACTGATATATTGAGAGATAGTTTACGATCTCAACAACCTATAAAACCTAAAATGGAATTAGCTAAAAATAAAATACAAACACAAAATAAAAAACTTGATTTAATGTTGGAGAAACTAAAAACACGTGAAAAAATGTATTTTGAACAGGTAGTTTCATCTCTACAAAAACATGATTCACAACATGGAAAAATGATTTCTACTGAACTTGCCCAAGTTAGAAAGACTGCTAGAACCATGTCACAAATAAAATTAGCTCTAGAACAAGTGCACATGAGATTGGAATCTACAATAGACATTGGTGATTCAATGGCAGCTTTAGGTCCAGCAATGGGTGCTCTCTCTCACATCAAAGGAAAAATAAATGATGTTCTACCGGAAGCTGATGGAGAGCTGAACGAAATAAACTCAACATTTAACGATATTTTAACTAATGCTAGTGGGATTGGAGATAATACGTTTGATTTTAATAATTATGGAGAAGATGTTGGTAGAATTTTAGATGAGGCCAGCTTTATGGCGGAGCAAAGAACAGGCATGGACATACCAGACGTTCCAGATGGAGAAGGGGTCAATTTACGGAAATCACGTTCAGTAAGAGAACACTCTCACTAACATCATTATCAACTAAATAATCTTTATCCAACATTTTTTTTTATTCAAATTAAAGAAATAACTCGGATACTCTATAATCTTCTTATATTTTCAATAATTATAGCTTTTAAAATTTATGGTATTTAAATTATTAGGTAAGTATAATTTTAACATTCAAGTGACTATATAAAAGAAATAATTTCTTATGTTCAAATCTTATAAAAAAAGAATCCAAAGAACATTGAGAGTTAGAGTTGAGCTACAAAATCATAAATTCGAATGAAGTCATTATATCATAGTAATAGCAATTATAGGTCCAAATTATTTGTGATACATGCTTCAAGGTGCGACACATTGACCAGTATTAGCCTTAGAACTTAATATATAAATGATTTATATCACGCAAATCTAGTTGTTCAACTTAAATTGTAACATATGACTTTATTATCCTAATAGAACATTAATACGCATAGTTTAAATACAAAAAAACATTCGTTAATATGCAACCAAATTTTATAGTTGTAAAAATGAGTACTAAATGAATCATGTTTGATATATGGTGAAACTGTATCGGTGTTAAAAATTAGAAAAGAAATAGAATGCTATGATAAAGTCATGGAGCTTCGTCCTAATTATCCTAAGATATGGTATAATTTAGGTTTAGGATATAAACAAAAGGCTAAAGAATATGTTCATAAAAGTAAAGATATCAACAAAATCAGAAGAAAAATAAATTGAAAGAAGAAAAATATAATTCAGCTTTATAAGATAAACTATTTTATATTATTTAGAAAGATTATACCCAGATGTAATAATATATAAGCATATCAGATAATTTGCAATTCATAAATTGTGTGTAAATCAACATATATACCTAAATTTTTTTATTATACTTAGCCTACTACAAATAAATAAACATTGAAGAAAAAATCAAACATAAAACTTCAAAATAATAATATCCCTCAAGAACTGATAAAAATAGAAAATATTCTTAATAGAATGGAGACAACATTGAATTACTTAGAAAACCTCTCACGGCGTACAGCTCTAAAAGAACTTCAAATAGAAGAAGATAACGATCCCTTCAAGATCTTAATTGGAACTATTTTATCGGCTCGTTCAAGAGATGAGAATACGTCAAAAATTGTACGTAAACTTTTTCAGAAATATAAGAATGTATTAGAATTAGCTAATGCAGATTTGAACGATATAAAATCAATTATATATAGCATAGGTTTTTATAATACTAAATCAGAAAGGATTAAACAAGTATCCCAGATCATTGTCGAAAAATTTCATGGAATTGTCCCAACTAAAATTGAAGATCTTTTAGCATTACCTGGTGTAGGGAGAAAAACGGCAAACTGCGTATTAGTATATGCTTTTAATAAACCAGCCATACCAGTTGATATTCATGTTCATAGGATTTCTAATAGAATTGGTATTGTTAAAACACAAAATGTAAAAAAAACAGAGGAAGAATTAATAAAAATAGTAGACAAAGAATACTGGTTAATTTTAAATAATATTTTTGTAACGTATGGACAAAATATTTGTCTTCCTATAGGACCTAAATGCCAGATATGTAGTTTAAAAGGTATATGTAACTTTTACACAAATCAAAAAAAAATTTAATGAAATTTATTCATTATCATGATCTCTTTTCTTAATTTTAAGAAGGTAGAATATTAGCCCTCCAACTAAAACTAACATAATGATAGGTAGAAAATATAATGGAGAATCTCTTGGATTACCATATAATAGATCAAAGGAAAGATAGCCATCCAAAGTATTTATCGGAGAATCGATATCATCTTTTCCATATATACCAATAGAACCTAAGCTAAAACCATCTAACGATAACCTGTCAATTACGATTCTTTTTCCATTAGTAATTGTTAAACCTTGATTATTAGCATGTCCTACCATAATAGGTTCATCACGAGACCATCCATCAGTATCTCGTTCATGGACTCTTATGTAACCAGATTCATTTGTATTAACAGCAACCCAGAACTTTTCATTTTGTTCAAACATGGCTAATTCAATAAATTTTTCGCTAGGCTTATTTTCCATCAATTTAATAATAGTTTTTGCTTCAGAAGAGTTGTTATAGGTCATATTATTTTCAATGCCAAGAATCCAACTAACATCTTTAGGCATTTCAAAAGTATGAATCACTGGATTTTTACGGTCTGTGTTCGATGCGCTAAAGGGAACAACAAATCCTTCATGACTTTTTGATTTTGTTACATTAAGATTTTCTTCTGTAGATTCAAATTCATTTTGAGCATATATAAAATTATTTGAAAAAAATATGAGATATATGAAAGCACCAATAAACAAAGAAAATTTCAAAAAATATAATAAAGAATTTTCATGCATTGATTGCATTTTATATAAAATTATTTAGAGTAATATGAACGTAAATGAAAGATTGATTAAAAATAGGAGAGCAATAAAATTAGTTAATAGAATCAATCCTTATCAAAATCATTGTAAGTAAAATAACCAGAAAGAATTATTAAAAATGATATAGTTTTTTGTATTATACCAAAATATTAAGAAATAAATGGATCTTGAAATTTTATAATTACATCTGCAATTTCTGGCCTCATTAAATGTTTTCCTGGCATTTCTCCAGAAGTTACCAT
>JAICHH010000056.1 GCA_025922715.1 Nitrososphaeraceae archaeon | reverse complement strand
GTAACTTTTGTAATGCCAGTTCTATTAACATCTTCAAGTGCAACTTTCATTCCCATTAACCAGTTAGCCATTATTACCAATTTCGCAGCAGCATCGAACCCATCTATGTCTAAGGAGGGGATAGTTTCAGCATAACCTTTGATTTGAGCATCCTTTAAAGCATTTTTGAATGTCAATCCTTCTTCCATTTTACTCAAAATAAAATTCGTTGTTCCATTAAGTATACCTTTAAAAGAAACAATTCTATCCCCTTTTAAGCATCTCTTAGCGAATTCAAGAATTGGTGTGCCTCCACCCACTGTTCCACTAAACTTAAACATTATTCCGTTATAGTTAGCTAATTCTATAAGAGATGAAAATGCTACTGATAACGGTCCTTTATTAACTGTGATAACATTTTTACTATACTTCATAGCTGAAATTATATGGGATAAACCAGGTTCACCATCTTTTAGATTGGTAGGAGTCAGTTCCATAACTATTTCTGCATCAATATTTTCAATGATTTGTAAAGGCTCTAGCCGTGATGTTTTATTTCTATGATATTCACCCACTGTTCCTTTATTTTTTTTTATTTCTAAAAGCCTCTGTATATCTAAACCAGAAGTATCAATTGCAGAACCTTTATTGTCAACGCACGCTACAATCCTTGGCTTCATTCCATAAATATTATATAAATCTACTAATTTGGAAAGCAATAGTTTGGTAAAACTCTGACCTACAATTCCATATCCAATTAAAATTATTCTCAATTCTAAATAACAATATGATAAATAATGATATACTTATATTTTATAATCAAAAGTATTATAGGAATACTCCTTGAGATGTTATCAAAAACTTAATTTTTTAAATCTTGATGATAGGTTATTTGTTCATAGTTGAACAGTACCCTGTCTTGTATCCCGAACTAAGAGAATAAACTTTAACTTGTCTACCTTATGAAAATCAAGGTATAGGAAGAGTAATTTGATTGAACTATTCATTATTCTAGTCATAATTGGATTTGGGTCGGGTATCCTAGGCTCACTAATAGGAGTAGGGGGTGGTATAGTCATGACACCAGTATTGACCTATATGGGGTTTTCTCCTGCTGTCATTGCCAGTTCGAGTCTGATTGCAGTATTTGCAACTAGTATATCATCTACACTTACATATATTGGAAAAAAGTATATTAATTACTGGCTTGGGTTAAAACTAGCTTTACCGGCTATACCTGGATCAATAGTTGGAGGATTTTTTTCTAATTTTATATCGTTAGAATATTTTAAGATTTATTTTGCTATATTATTGACAGCAGTGGGACTGTATATATTTTTTAAAAACAAAATTATCAATAAAACTCTGGATAGAACTCCAAAACCTCTTTTTTATTTAATTTTAATTTCTGGAACATTTGGTGCAGGAATTATATCAAGTTTTTTTGGTATAGGAGGAGGAATTATTTTTGTTCCGATTTTAGTTATAATTTATAAACTGAAAATGATAAATGCGAGTCCGACAGCTCAGTTTACACTTTTGATAAGTACAATAACAGGATTGTTGACTCATATTATTCTAGAACATCCTGACTATAGTTATGGTATTGCTCTTGCTTTTGGTGCTTTTTTCGGTGCACAATTAGGTTCAAGATCAATTCATCTCGTTAACGAAAATATATTGAGCAAAATCTTTTCTTTTTCATTAATAATGATAGCAATAAATTTAATAATCGATTATATAAAAGGCCTTAAATGACATTTTATTTGTGGGTATTTTTCCATACGGAGTAGGTTGATTTATTAGTTATATTGTCATCTAGCCCAACAGAATATAGTTGTTGTTTATAGCGGTTTTTTGAATCCTTATGAGTAGGATTTGTAATATGATTTTCGATATCATTAACGTAAATTAATACATCACAAATATTACAATAAATTTTTTCTTCCATAAAAATAGTTCTTTTATTATATCAATATATCATTTTGTTTTATGAGTAATTGGATATAGCGAAGTATATGACAATTCCTTAAATAAATCTAGGTGAAAGTTGGGAAAAGTTAAAATTCATCCCCATGTCAAATTCAATGATTAGGATTAAATAAAATGAAATATCCAAAAGTTGTATTATCTGCTGATCGTACTTTAATGTCTCCTTATCGGGGAATCTCTCTAGCTTCTTTTTTTGGTTGTGCTCCTGCTTTGGATTTCAATAGAACTAAAGATTCATTCTGGTATTATATATTAAAAAATCAGGTAACTCCTAGAGTTCTCTTTGATTTCATCTGTAATCCTATCGGGCATAAAAATGGTATAGCAAACTTTGCTCCCTATGGATTGAGAAAATTAGAATCTTCTCTATTAAGAGATGGTTATAATCCAGAGGATGTTGTGGTTGCCCATCCTGATTATATAGAGCAATTTATTGGTCCTGAAACAGAAGTAGTAGGGACCTATGAAATGGATCCCTTGGGAATGGGTCCAGTTACTATGACTTTTACATTTGGAAGGAAGACTATGTCTTATGATGAATTATATAATAGAGACTTACATTTGCGTATAAACGCTGCTAAAAATCGGAATGGTAGTAAAGCAAAGGTAATAGTAGGTGCCTCTGGTACTTGGCAATATAACTATGATCCTGCTAAAATAGAAGAGTATGGACTTTATGGTATTGTTGAAGGTGATCTTGGAGGAATAGGGCCGGAATTAGATGGAGTGGGAGGTAGATTTTTTGATGCAGTCATTAATGGGGAATTAGAAACCTCTAATCCATTCAAAAAAAGTGAATTCAAAGTGGAAATTAAAGAATTTGTGAAAAGCGATAGAAAATATCATGGACGATTCTTTCACTATTCTGATGAACCATCTATAGATGAAATACCCAATATTGTCAATCCGAGTATGCATGGAATGATTGAGGTCATGCGTGGATGTGGACGTGGGTGCAAGTTCTGTGATGTTACTTTACGTCCTTTAAGATATTATCCAGTTGAAAAAGTACAAAAAGAAATAGAAATAAACATGAAATATGGAGGTCTTAAAAACGCATGGATTCAAAGTGACGATATTTTTGTTTATGGTCTTAATCCTCGAACTACAAAAAATATGCAGCCAAATAGAGAGGCAATTGAAGAACTTTTTAAAGGAATCATGGACACAGGAATAGAACATACAAATCCTACGCATGGGACGTTAGCTGGTGCTATTGCTGATGAAAGACTTGTTCCAAATGTTTCGAAGATAATTAAATCAGGTCCAGATAATTTCATAGGCATTCAATGTGGATTAGAAACAGGTAGCATTAGGTTAATAGGAAAATATGCTGATAGGAAATTAGCCCCCTTTAAACCATCTGAGTGGCATTGGGTAGTTAAAGAAGGAGTTAAAACCCTAAATGAGCATTATTGGGTTCCTGCATTTACTCTTATTATGGGATTAGATAATAACGAAAGTGTCGAAGATAGCTGGGAGACAATCAGGCTTATACATGAACTAGAAACAGAACAACCAGATTCTAAGTTTACTGTAACCCCTCTTACTTTTGTTCCAATTGGATTACTAGAAAAATCAACCTTTTTTGACATTGGAAATACAATGGATCCTGGAAAATTAGGAGTAATGTACAAAACATGGCAACACAATTTTAAACATGGTATACAAAAATTTATGTCAAAAGTAGGTAGACATAATAGTATCAAAAATACGTTCTTTTCTAGCTTGGCAAAAACATTAGGTGGAATACCGTTATCATCAATGGAAAAATTTGCTAGAAATAAAGGACCTGAACATGAACAAGCTATTGAAAAAATCAAAGCGAATTACTGGTAGATCAAAAAATATTGCATTAAGAATAGTCTAAAATAACCATAAAAATTATTTTTTAGCTCCAATGTTTCTATTCTTTAACCTCATTTTTTGACTGTGGCATTTTCTGCATCTTTCTGAAGAAATGGGATTTCTACCTCCACATTTAAAACATATCTTATAGAATAATCTTCGCCGTTGGGCAATTTGTTTTTTAGTAGCATCAGTTATTGGCATAAATTCAAATAGAATAATTAAGTTATTTGTATTTTTCTTTTTCACTATCGGTATTCACTATTAGTATCATTAACTAAAATTGATTTCACATAAACAGTTTTTGGCTATTTACACTTTTTTGATTAAATATATGCTATTACATATATGATCATAATCTTACTAGAGTAGAAATAAGAATTCTCTTAAAATATGAATTATTTCTTTCTGAATTAAATCGTTATAATTAATCTGTATGATATAATTTATAACTAGATTTGCAAGTATATTTATAACACAACAAATTAAGCAAATTAAAGAGATCATTGAGTATATTCGTGACTTTTTTAAATGTTATATCATTGTGTTTGTTTCTGCTGTTTCTTATAGCAATAATCCATTGTGAATTCGACCAAAATTATGTAATGGCAATGAGTCAAAAAATTAAACAAATTGAGATTACATAATTATAATTTCAATTTCAATAAGGGAAGCTTAATACTACAAGATTTTGTAATTGGTAGGAGGTTGGATTTAATCACCATTTATATTATCACATTAATAGGATGAAAAAGTTGATAATACATGCTTACATTTCATTACAATAATTAGGTGAATTTTATATCAAACAACCATTTATAATTTGTTTAACTGGAATGCCTGGTGCAGGGAAATCAACAGTAGCGGAGGCAATAAAAGATGAAGGTTTCATTCTGATAACTATGGGAGATTGCGTTCGAATGGAAGCTAACAGAAAAAATTTACAGTTAACTGATAAAAACTTGGGAACTCTAATGTTAGATTTACGAAATATGTATGGTGAAGGTGCAATTGCTCAACTGGTAATCAATCAAATACACGAAAAATATTATGATCCCCAATATAATAAATTTATAATTGACGGGATAAGAAGCATTAATGAAGTCGAATTACTGAAAACAATAGGAGTAGTAAAAATTTTGGCAATACATGGATCAGTCTTTACTAGATTTATGCATTTAAAAAATCGTTCTAGATCTGATGCTCCTTCTACTCTTGAAGATTGCCTAATGAGGGATAAACGGGAATTATCGGTTGGAATAAGTGAAGCAATAGCATTTGCAGATGAAATGATATCTAATAACGAAATAACACTAGAGCAGTTAAAGAAAAAAGCTAAATCTATAGCAAGAAAATGGATATCTTCATTAGAGAGTTAAGTCCTTACAGAAAATATTAGAAAAACCAAATTTCCTAATTTACAAATTGAAATAGAGGTATCGTGTAAAGTTAATCCTACAGAATCTGAGGCTTTAATAAGCAAAGCAATTAATTCTATTTTGGACGGTATAACTTTAGAATTTAAATATGGAGATCGGATAGTAGGTAAAACTGGTAACTTAGAAGTGCTAAACACTATTTATAACCAAGTTCGTGATAGATCCATTTCCTCTGTGCTTCGAAGGTTATTACTTTCTAATTTAGATCAATTGTCTACGTGGTTTTATATTAACAAACAAGTATCAACTTTGGGGATCATTGTATTAGTTGATGATGAATTCGAATCCCCTTTAGGACCAATTCGAATAAATCTTAAGAGTAATAATATTGATAGAGTTATAGAATGGCTATGCCCAGAATAATACTTATTCATATTAATAATATTAATTCTCGTTATCTTTTTATTTTAATATAAGCACAAACATATGTGGACATTATCATTAATTTCAACAAATTATTCTATTACATGTATTAGTTCCGATAATGCTCTTTTAGGTTTAGGTTGTAAAACCTTTTTTGGATAACCAATACACAAAATAGAAGATGGAAGAAGATCTGTACCTATGGTTTCCATGACTTTTATCTCATCGATCATCCCGATCCAGATAGAACTAAGACCGAGAGAATGAGCAGCTAACTGAGCATAAGCAGCAGCAAGTGTTGCATCTTGTATAGAGAATTTTTTCAAAATTTCGGATGGGAATTGCATTTTAACTCTACTTGGGTTCATACAGAATACCAATACTACAGGAGCATTTACGTAAGGTTGATTATTTGCTGCCAGAACTAATTTTATTTTTATATCATGCTTTTTAATATGAAAAATATCAAATCCTTGAAATCCACCTGCAGTAGGAGCAGTGTCTGCAGCTGCAAATATTATATCTAACTTCCAGTCTTCAACATCTTTAATCTCAAATTTTCTTTGAGAACGTCTATTTAACATCACGTTATAAATATTAGTATTTAAAATGTCTTCAGAATCAGAGTCTTGGATCCCAGTTTCTGGTTTGGGATATAGTCTATCTTGTGGTTTAGTTACCTTAAATAACCTATTTAGTATATCTGTCGGGTTTGACATATTATTACAAACTTCTTATCATTAGAAAACTTTTTCGGAAGTTTATAAGATCTATAATGTCCTATTATTACAAAATTTTAACTCTACAAGATTTTTCAATTCATGCAATTAAATAAACATTGTCCTCAATTTAGTAAAATTCCATCTTATTTTATAGTAATTAAAATAAAACAGAATATAAATTGAATTGGATTAATATTTGAAAGGTATAATTTAATCAATAATACTGATGGTAACCTTGTACCTTAATATGGTATAGTTCCACTTGAGATGCGAAATGTTTACAAATACATTTTAAAATTCTAATAAATTCTTTCTGCTACCATCATTTAAATTGTCTAATATACTGAGATTTTATCTACAGGTAGAAAGCTACTTGGTACAATAATCTAAAAAAACTTAATGTCTCTAATGGAATGACTTATTTTTATCAGTAAATTGTTAAATCATGTAAAAATTCCTAGTTGAAATGTATTGAAAGTAATTCATGAGTAATGATGAGATAACATTGATTGCTCCTTTTTCTTTAACACAAAAACTTTCATTTCAAAATTTCTTTCTAGTACATTGCTCGATTTATACAAAATTTTAAATTATTAGTTGTATTTAATATTATAAATCCTTTTTTGTTAATTATTAATTCTTCACCATATTATAACAATATGAACTTATTTCGTAATCCTAATACTTATAGATCAAAAATTTAATATATTTCAATATTCTAGTTATTATTTCATTTAATACACTCTATTATCTTGATTTTTACTTAATAAACTCTTATTACTGCTTATTGTTGTTTTACGGAGGTGGGCTCGTAGCGCAGACATACAGGCGTAAAATGGATAGCGCGGATGCCTCCTAAGCGTCAGGTCGAGGGTTCGAATCCCTCCGAGCCCGTTTTGATAATGCAGTTTTTTGTCACCGCTCTTCTTGACTATTGAAGATGTTACCTAAATAGATAAACTATCAAATAACTGAAAATTCAGTTATAATAGGATTTTTCTTACTTCGGCTAACAAATTATTTACATTTGTATAGAGTGTGTTTAACTAAAATTGTTAACATGATTAAAGTGATCATTATTAAAAAATGCTAAATATATAATTTAGTACTAAATTTTATTACAATTATTATGATCTAGTAACATACGATGAATTATAATAAAATATAATAATAGGGTAAATCGAAATATGTCTCTTATGATCTTTTAAAATTTTGATTACTTTTGAATAAAGAATACCATTGCTCAAAAACATTTGCATTAAACTTTACAATAGTATCCAAAGTTTTAGTATAATTTTTTATACCGTCACCTGCCACCTCTAAGACATTTGTAATAAATTTATTATTTATATTGTTAAATTCTATAAAATTATTTGTAATTTCGTTGGATTGTCTCCCTAGTTGTTTTGTAAAAGTGGTAGTTGAATTATTATCGAATGTCTCATATACTTGTTTTTGGAACCCGAGGGTAGAATTAATAATGTTTTTTGTAGCTTCAATGTATCTCATTTGAAGATTTGAAATTGCTTGAATGTATGTTGGCTGTGTTTTTGCTATCTCATTTACAATCTTTGTAGTATCTTCTTTTATTGCATTATAAAAATTGTATTCGCTATTCTGTTGAGCCGAGTCGGTAGAGTGTTTGCGGCTGTCATCTTTATCAGTAGAATTTGTCATATTTAGTCAATGAATGTGAGGGCACCAAACTATTTATAATTTTGGTAAAGTCTATTGTAATTTTTAAGTTATAATGTTAGTTTATACATCAACTGTAAAAATAATTCACATTATAAATCTCTTAAAATGAGGGAGTTTAAATAATATAGAGCTTATACTGTTATTATTTGTATGACATATGATTATGATGCTGGAACACTAAGATGCCAAATTTGCGCTATGGAATTTTCGTCTAGAGTAGAAGCAGAAAGGCATTATAAAGAAGTCCATTCAAAGGAATATACTTCAATCGGTGAGTAAAATAGTAAATTTAATACTTAAATTTTAGTAAAGTTATAATAATCATTTCAAAATGAAATTAAACAAAAAAAGATATATAATTTTAATACATACAATGGTATATGATTGATAGTGTATCTTTTCATGAAAATTCTAATATTCCGTTTGAAGAAGTATTAAAAAAATATCAAGAATTTTGGAAAAAATTCTTTAATGTTCCGCAGTTTAGTCCATTTTCTTTAACAGAAGATACATCAAATCTTGTGAAGAATTTACAAGACCTTTTACTAATAACGTCCAAAATACAATATTTTAATCTAAATTATGTAACGCAAATTAATAAAACATATACAGAGGCGTTAGATAAAATACCACCTAATAAATCTGAATACTCAATTCAGTCTGAACAAGATTTAAAGAAATACAGGAGTTTCCTTCTTGGAACTCTCGAAGAATCGTTTACCAACTTATTCCAATCTAAAGAGTTTGGAGTTCTTGTTTCTGATTTAATGGGTGCTTATTCAGAATATAATAAATTACTGAGGAATATATCTAATACCTATCTCTTATCTTTAAATCTCTCTTCTAAAGATGATGTTGATATACTTCTCAAAGATATGCAAGAATTGAAACGTGAAGTTCGGGATTTAAGAAAAAGTATAGATATTATAATGAGTGAAGATAATAAGATTGCTAAATAACACTACGACTAATCCTACAAACCAAGAAAAGTATCCAAATGTATCTATTTCTCTAGATAAATATAACCAAGATCTACCAGAAAAGCTAGATAAATTCACTCAACTCTACCAAAATCCTAAGGATATTGATGTGGGTGGTACGGAGCATGAAATAATAAAAGAAACAAACATCTATCGATTATTACATTACAAGCCGATTTTTAAAAGACCAATTAAAACTCCTATCTTAGTTGTGTATGCCTTAATTAATAAATCCTATATATTAGATTTGCAGGCAGACAAAAGTTGGATCAGGAATCTTTTATTTCAAGGATTTGACGTTTATCTTATTGACTGGAAACCTCCCACTTTAAATGACAAATATATTAACTTTGACGATTATGTAAATTATTTCATAGATGATTGCGTTAACCTAATTATAGATCAAGGTTCTGTAGATAAGATAACCTTGCATGGATATTGCATGGGGGCTACAATGTCGGTAATGTATACAACCTTACATCAACGTAAAATTAAGAATTTGGTTACTTTAGCACCTGTAATTGATACTAGCAAAGATAGCACAGTTATAGGAAATTTTGGCAGAACCATGAATGTTGATAGAATTATCGACGCCGCAGGAAATATGCATCCACAATTACTTCGTACCTGCTTTTCGGCTCTTAAACCATTTAAACAAGGTATGAACAAATACTTCACACTTCTAGAGCATATAGATGATAAAAAATTTGTTCAAAATTTCTTAAGAATAGAAAAATGGTTATATGATGTACCTCCTATAACAGGCGAGGTATTTAAACAATGGATTAAAGATATATACCAAAATAATCTTTTAGCAAAAAATAAATTAAAGTTAGGATCTAAAGTAATAGATTTATCAAAAATCTATATACCTTTGTTAAACATAGTAGCTGACGAAGATCATCTTGTTTCTCCAGAAGGGAGTGCTGCACTCAACAGTCTTGTATCAAGTATCGACAATAGATTAATGAGATTTCCTACTGGGCATGTTGGTTTAATTGCTAGTAACTATTCACAACTAAATGTACTTCCAAGAATGGGAAAATGGTTATTCTCAAGATCTGATAAGTAGTAAGATATTATACTGGATGAAATTCAGGATCTTTTACTTAAAGGGTATATCAATAATTGTTGTTTTTGAGATCATGTTTATAAAATTAACAATTTTCTATTAATTACAATATGAGTATGTTTTACATTAACAAACTTTTTTTATTTGCCCTTAAACATAATTATACATGATACCTTATGAATTTATTTATTCATTTACAAATACTATATTACACCTTGACGAATCAATTCGTTG
>JAICHH010000055.1 GCA_025922715.1 Nitrososphaeraceae archaeon | reverse complement strand
CCTTTAGATCCTAATATGTGACCCGAATCTATCAATTCTAAATCTTTTCCTTCATATATTGCATTTGTGATTTCATAACCTCGTGCATTAGCTATTGCTTCTGTTTCTACTGAAGTAATAGTTGTAATTTTTGATTTATTTTTTGGTTTACGATAAACATGATCAGAATGAGCATGAGAAATAAAAACAAAATCATTACTCTCAACCTTGGATGGATCTAACAAAATTCGTGTTCCATTATTCTCTAATAATAAACCATAATCCATTGATCTTAAATGAGAGTGCATGACAAGTTATTTTATATCCTATATTTTAATTAACTGTTTAGGTCATTTGGGGAGTACCCTCCTCCGCATTACAATAGTTGCTAGTTTTTTGAAATCCATAAACACAAAATTCAAAAGAGATGTTAAGTAGAGATCAAGTAGTAAAATTCTCATGCTGAATATGGCTATATTGATTTCCGGAAGAGGGAGTAATATGCAGGCCATCTTATCCTCATATGCAAAATCAGAGTTAAGAAATATAGAGCCCTGTGTAGTTATATCAAACAATAAAGATGCTCCTGGATTAAAAATTGCTAAGGAACAATTTGGTATAGCAACGGAGGTGATTTTAAGTAACGGAAAAATAGGCTGGGAATATGATAAGGAAATAATTTCAGTATTAAAGAATTATTGTGTGTATCCTTCGAATGGCATTATCTGTCTTGCTGGTTATATGCGAATCTTGAGTCCCCAGTTTGTTAAAGAATACAAACTTAGAATACTTAATGTACATCCATCATTGTTACCGTCTTTTAGGGGTCTACATGCTCAAAAACAGGCGTTTGATTATGGAGTGAAAATTTCTGGATGTACAGTTCACTTTATTGATGATAATGTTGATACTGGACCAATTATTCTTCAAGATAGTGTTCCTATTTATGATAGCGATACAGAAGAAGATCTATCTAATCGTATATTACAATTAGAACATAAGTTATATCCTCTAGCAGTAAAACTTTTTTCTGATGGGAAATTAAGATTAGAAGGACGCAAAGTACATTTTTTAGAGAAATGATTTAATAAATCTAAATGATTCACATATTAATAATGTCTAATTCTCTTGTTCCCACTGATTTTGTAATTAATCCTATACTTAAGCTGCATTATTTTGTTCCTAGTGAAAGAAGATTATGGACTATTATTGGGAAAAATAACGAATATTGGTTTGATCCAGATTTGGATTATTGCTCATGTAAGCATTATTACTATAAGACACTATCTGGAAAAGAAAAATGTCAACATTTAAAGATTTTCAATGAATTGCTAAAGAATAATAATTATGATAAGATAAAATTCTCAGATGAAGAATATCTTAGTTTTCTTACTACACTTATAAAAGATATTCTTAGAATTTAAAATCAACAAATAATAGTAGATATAGTTATCTTAAAAAAATTAGCATATTAAAGTTGAATTTTAAAAATTACATAGAAATATAGCATATTTGATATCAATTATTAATTGAAAAAAAATATACTTATTGTAGGGTCTGGAGGTAGAGAACATGCATTAGGATGGAAATTATCTAAAAGCCAATCTGTAAGTATGGTATATTATTGTCCCGGAAATGGAGGAACAAATAATAATCTTTCTTTTTCTATTACTGATTTTTCTAAGATAAAATCATTTGCAATAAAAAATAATTGTATTGTGGTAGTAGGTCCAGAGGAACCATTAACAAAAGGAATAGTTAATGAATTATCCGATAGTATAAGTGTGTTCGGCCCCACTAGGGAAGCAGCCCAATTAGAATCTAGTAAGTCTTTTGCAAAACAATTCATGAAACAAAATAATATATCTACCGCTGAGTTTAATAGTTTTTCAGATCCTGAAAAAGCCAAAGATTTTGTATACAATACCAATAAGTCTTTAGTTATAAAAGCTGATGGACTTGCTGCAGGAAAAGGAGTCTTTGTGTGCGATAATAAAGAAAATGCTCTCAATGCAATTGATTCTATAATGATAAGGAAGAATTTTGGAAATTCTGGAAATGTTATCGTAATAGAGGAACGTCTTTTTGGTGAAGAAGTTTCATTTATCGGACTATCTGATGGTAATACTATTATCCCTATGGCTACAGCCCAAGATCATAAACGTATTTATGATAATGATAAGGGCCTAAACACTGGTGGTATGGGGAGTTTTTCTCCCTCCAAAATCATATCTAATGATCTTTTCTATGATATAATAAATAAAATTATGAAAAAAACTATACATTCGATGAAAAAAAATAGTAATCCATTTGTAGGGTTTCTATATGCTGGTTTGATGATTGAAAAAGATACTCAAAAACCATATGTTTTAGAATATAATGTACGTATGGGTGACCCAGAATGTCAACCTATAATGATGAGAATGAATTCAGATTTGTTCGATTATATTAAAGGTTCAATATCTGGAACTTTGGATACTTTAGCTCCTATTAGTTGGTCTGAAAATCCTGCAGTTTGTATAGTCATGGCAGAAAAAGGATATCCATTAAATCATGAAAAAGGAAATGTTATTCATGGATTAAATTCTAATTTTGGGCACAATATTAAGATTTTTCATGCTGGTACAGTACGCGATAATAATAATAAAATCCTTACCTCAGGAGGAAGAGTATTAGGAGTTACAGCAATAGGAAGCGATTTTGATAGGGCAAGATCAGACGCCTATGACGCAGTAAAAAAAATATACTGGGGAAAAGATAATCAATATTATCGCAAAGATATTGGTTTGAATGTTAAACCAACAATTTAGACATAAATTATTCTCTTCTCAGTAAATAATATATTAACAGGAATATCGTAGCCTGTTTTAGGTATTTTATTTATTATCTGATTTTCAAATGCTAAACCTATAATGTAGTTTGCTTTTCTTTTTGAAAGAAATCTATCATAATATCCTTTTCCGTAACCTATTCTATTTCCTTGCAAATCAAATGCAATACCAGGGATAATTAGTAAATCCATTTCTTCTATAATAGAATCTGACATAGAATTCTCCAATATTCCGTATTTTCCTTTTGTTATTTTTATATCGTCAAACGAATTTTCCATAATTTTAAAGAATACAATTCTATTTGAGTCAATTATTCTTGGTAAACCAATAGTTTTTTTTGTAGCTAATGAATATTTAATTATTTCAAAGGTGTTCACTTCAGATCCAATTGGATAGTAGATTCCTATTGATGGAGATTTTTTAAATTCTTTTGTAGAAATGACCTTTCTACTAATAATATTACTATTGCTTACAATTTCATTTTCAGAAAGAGAATTCCTTATCCTTAAGATTTCTTGACGTATCTGATCTTTTGATAAAATATTTTTTACCATTATTTTTTATCGAGTTAATACTCTGCTGGCTGCAAAAACTGTATTTTTTAAAAGCATAGCTATCGTCATAGGTCCTACACCACCAGGTACAGGAGTTATCAATGAAGCTTTTTTAGAAACATTTTCATAATCTACATCTCCAATTACTTTACCATTTACGCGAGATATCCCTATATCAATTACTACAGCATCATCTTTCACAAAGTCAGCTGTAAGGGTGAAAAATTTTCTATTTCCTACTGCAGTAATAACTATGTCTGAATTTAAAATTTTGTCATTAAGATTTTTCGTATTCGAATGACATATCATAACGGTTGCATCTTTATCTAGTAAAAGTAATGATAGAGGCTTTCCTACGAGAATACTTCGATTTACTATAATAGCATCTTTTCCCTTTAATTCAACTTTGTAGTATTTGAGTAACTCCATGACTCCTAATGGAGTACAAGGAATAAATGATGGTTGTTTGTTTAGTAATAAACCTGCATTATAATATGTTAATCCATCTATATCTTTCTGAGGTTCAATTGCATTAATAACATTAAATTGATTTATATGATCAGGAAGAGGTAATTGCAATAAGATTCCGTGAACTGAGTGATCTTCATTCAATGTCTTTATTAACTCAATCAACTTTTTTTCTTTGATAGATGAATTTATTGAATTATCTTTTGTTTCAATACCAACTTCAGAACATGCTCTATGTTTATTTCTTACATAAATCGCTGAAGCAGGATCATCACCTACCAGAACGGTAGATAAGCATGGATAAATACTTCTTTTCTTTAAATGCTGAATTTCTATAATTAATTCTTCTTTTATCTTTGATGAAACTTCAAGCCCGCTAATTATCAACTTAATTTATACGAATTTAACTTATTTATAAAACCTATCAAATTAGGAAATTACCGGATTTAGATAGAAATCATTGTATTTTTCTTAGGCAATGAAAAGTTAAAACAAGCATTATAAAGTGAAAAATAATAAATAGATTATTAAAGTAATATTGATGTGACTAAAGCCACTCCTATAAATTCTCATGCCGCCCTATCATTAGAATATGTTGATAAAGAAGGTGAGAGAAAAAAAATTTTAGTAATTTCTGATCTTCACCTAGGATCCGAAACTGATTTAATAAAAAAAGGTATAAACATCGATTCTCATGGTGTCTCAAGAGATTTATTAAAAGAAATTGATGAATTAAAAGCTGTACATTCTTTTAATGGCATTATAATTTTGGGAGATCTAAAAAGCTCTATCACACATATTACAAAAAATGAATGGGAAACAATACCTATTTTTCTTAAAGAGTTATCTTTAGATATGGATATATTTTTAATTCCAGGAAATCATGATGTAAATATAAATTTATTGGTACCTGAGTCAGTAATAGTTTGTAATTCCAGTGGATTAATTATCGATGATATATTATTAATTCATGGGCATACAATTCCTGAAAAAACTCAATTTAATATAAACAAAATTATTATGGGTCATATTCATCCTATTTTTATTAATTCCAATAGCGTTGTTCATGGAAAAAGATTATGGATATACCTAAAGGTAAAAAAAGAATCTATTTTTGGATTAAAAACAAAAGGGATAATAGAAATAATAATTATTCCTACTTTTAATAAATATTTTTATTCTTTACGTTATCATAAAGAGTCTAGATCTATATCACCACTAATTAGACAATTAATCAAAAATGATGCTATTCTTTCAGGATTATTGTTCACTTTAGAAGGATCACTTATAGGGCAAACTCAAGAAATAAAAGATTTATTCTAATTTTGTTACTGAATTATCTAGTTTTAAGTATTTTTTAAGTGGTTCAATAGTAGGTGAGTTTGTTTGTAGCCACTGGAGAGTTTTTATAAATGATGAAGAGGCCTCAAATGTAGTCATTACAGGAATGCCCATTTCTACAGCTTTTCTTCTAATATAGTATTCATCATTTAACATATCCAGGTATTTTTCCTTCGTAGCAGTAGACGGAATATTAATGATAAAATCTATTTTATGTTGATATAAAAGATCAATAATATTTGGCTTTCTTTCAGGTTCATTGATTTTATAAACTCTTTGAATTTCTTTAATTCCGTTAATTTCTAAGAAATCAGCAGTATGTTCGGTAGCCATGATTTTATAATCCATTGATGTCATAAGAGAAATAACTGGTAGTAATTTTTCCTTATTTTTCTGTCCTCCTATGGTAATTAATGAAGTACCTTTTTTTGGTAAAGAATAACCTGCAGCTATATATGATTTACTTAGGGCGTCGTAAAAACTTGTTCCAAAACATGCTACTTCCCCCGTAGACTGCATTTCAACACCGAGAACTATGTCTGCTCCTTCTAATTGCATGAATGAAAATTGAGGAACTTTTATAGCGAATCCACTTGATTTCAGCCATAGTTCTTCATTGAAATTAGGTAACGGTTTATTCAACATTGCTTTTGCAGCTAAATCAATAAGATTTATTCCCACATATTTGGAAACAAAAGGCATAGATCTCGATGCTCTTATATTGGCTTCTATTACCAAAACTTCCTCATTTTTAACTAAAAATTGAATATTAAAAGGCCCTAAAACATTTAATGCTCTTACGATCTTATTAGAATAATCTGCTATTGTATCCATTATATTTCTTGTTAATCGCCATGGGGGTATACACATCATTGCATCTCCTGAGTGAATGCCAGCATTATCTATATGTTCTATTACAGATCCAATAATTATCTTATCTTTTGAACCTACGCCATCTACTTCTACTTCAGAAGCATCTTGGAAAAATTTACTTATGACTATTGGATGATCTGGACTCACAATAGTTGCATTCTCTATAAATTTTTCTAACTGCTTATCATCCCAAACCACTTTCATCGCTGCACCACTAAGAACATAGGAAGGTCTTACCAAGACCGGATACTGTACTGATTCAGAAAAAGTCTTTGCCTCATTAAGATTCGTAAATTTTTTCCATGGTGGTTGTGAAATCTTTAAGGAATCTAAAAGTTTGGAAAACTTTTCTCTATCTTCGGCTCTATCAACATCGTAACTCGCAGTTCCTATTATCTTTGCACCATTTTTTGCTAAACTCTGTGTCAGATTGTTTGCAGTTTGACCTCCTACGCATGTTATTATACCATCTGATTTCTCTTTTTCATAGATATCCAAAACTCTTTCCAAAGTAATCTCTTCAAAGTATAATCGATCTGAAACATCAAAATCTGTTGAAACGGTTTCAGGATTACAATTGATTATAGAAACCTCATTGATACCATTGTTTTTTAATCCCATAACCATATTTACTGTTCCCCAATCAAATTCAACACTACTTCCAATTCTATAGGGACCTGCTCCCAAAACTATTGCATTTTTACCTTTATTTTTAATTTTGATATCGTCATACTCTCCACCATATGTAAGATAAAGGTAATTTGTCTGAGCTGGCGATTCTGCAGCAAGGGTATCAATTTGTTTTATTACCGGTTCTATTCCAAATGTTTTCCTAATATGCCTCACCTGATATTCATCTAAATTAAGATAATGGGCTAATTGTTTATCCGAAAATCCTAATCTTTTCGCTTCTCGTATAATATTTTCATTAAAATTATTTGACGAATTATTAAATTTTTTTTCCATTTCTATGATATTTTTTATTTTGATTAAAAACCATGGATCTATACTAGATAATTCATTTATTCTATCAATTGTCATTCCAAAATAAATTGCTTTTACTACATCCGATAAAATATTGTCATTAGGATTCAAAAGCGAATATTCTATATTTTCTAATTCTTGTATTGCTTTTTCTTCTAATCTATAATTACCAACAATTCCAATCTTCCCGGTATCACACATTCTAACGGCTTTTTGTATTGCTTCCTCAAATGTTCGTCCTATCGCCATTACTTCACCAACAGATTTCATTGTAGTTCCAAGTCTTGTATTCACGTTTTCAAATTTATTAAAGTCCCATCGTGGCAGTTTCACTACAATATAATCCAAAGATGGTTCAAACAAAGCTGTAGTTTTTTTAGTGACTTTATTAATTAATTCATCTAAAGTATAACCAAGTCCCAATTTGGCAGCCATGTATGCTAAAGGATAACCTGTTGCTTTACTGGCTAATGCAGATGATCTGGATAATCTAGCGTTGATCTCGATTGCGCAATAATCTTCTGAAGATGGCTCTAGACCAAATTGAATATTGCATTCACCTATTATACCACATTCACTTGTAGCCCTCATAGCAGCTGAACGTAGCATATGATATTCATAATTATTAAGTGTCTGCGACGGAGCTACTACTATATTATCACCAGTATGCACTTTCATAGCAAGTATATTTTCCATATTACAAACTATTATGTTATTTCCTTTTTGATCTCTCATTACTTCATATTCTATTTGTTTCCAACTACCAACATATTTTTCAATTAGAACTTGTTTACTCATGCTTAGAGCAATACCACGCTGTACAATTTCTTGAAGCTCATATTCATTGTGTGCTACTCCTCCTCCTTTTCCTCCTAATGTATATGCAACTCTTACAATAACTGGATAACCAATATTTTTTGCAACGCTTATTGCTTCTTCTACCGAATATGACGGTGAGCTGGATAATACAGGAACATTACATTTCTGCATTGCTTCTTTAAAGAGCTGTCTATCTTCAGTTCTCTCTATACCTTCTATAGGTGTTCCTAGAACATGTATTCCATATTTGTTTAGTATCCCTTCTTTGAATAACATAGTTCCACAATTAAGAGCCGTTTGTCCTCCAAATGATAACATTATAGAATCGGGTCTTTCCCTTTCCAATATTTTGGATACGTATTCTTTAGTAATAGGTAATAGATATACTACATCAGCGAATCTGGTATCTGTTTGAATTGTGGCAATATTGGGATTAATTAAAATGGTCTTTACTTCATCTTCTTTCAGAGCTTTGAGACATTGAGAACCAGAGTAGTCAAATTAGCGGTTAGTATCCTAACTTTCGCCTGCTTCTCCGATTTTGATTGCACCACTACCCAGTACTATAACTTTTTTTATACTTTCTCTCCTTGGTATTTTTTTCACCTCTCAACTTGATATTAAGTTTATTTATTAGGTAATTTTTCACTCTTATTTAAATTAACAATTTCTTTAAATTTATCAAAAATATAATTACAATCATTAGGACCTGGTGATGCTTCAGGGTGAAATTGGACGGCAATTATTGGTTTGTTATTATGGATTATCCCTTCTATGGTATTATCGTCTGGATTGTAAAACCACGGTTGAAAATCTGTAGAAGTTAGAGTTGCGGGATCTATACCATATCCATGATTCTGACTTGTTATATAAGATAAACTATTTTCTTTATTAATGCATGATTTATTTTGTCCTCTGTGTCCATACTTTAGTTTATAAGTATCTGCACCAGCCGACAACGCAAGTATTTGATTTCCTAAACATATTCCCAGAGTGGGTATAGATGTATCTATAAGTTTCTTAGCTGTGTCTATTGTAGGCTTACATATTTTTGGATCTCCAGGTCCATTACTTATTATAACTCCGACTGGATTATAAGATAAAATTTTTTCATAAGTTGAATCCCATGGCACCTGAACAACTTTAAAGCCAATTCTTAATAAGTGTCTAATTATACTGAATTTAGTTCCTGTATCTAATAAGACTAAGACATCCTTATCATTATCACCATAAATTTTGACCTGGTTAGAGGTGACTGATGACATAAAATTTTTTGTATTATAATTTTCTTCATTTATTATTTTCCTAAAATCAATTTTATCTATTGGTTGATCGGATACTGTCAAAACTCCCATCATAACTCCTTTTTGACGAATAATTTTTGTTAGTTCTCGTGTGTCAACACCATATATCCCAGGTATTTTTTCTTCGTATAACCATTCATCTAACGTCTTAACACAGCTCCAATGACTGGCCACATTAGATAAAGAATGAATTACAAGGCCTTTAGGTTGAATTTTTTCAGATTCAAAATACTTTGGTATTCCAAATTCATCAAGAATATTCTCGTCCGGCACACCATAATTGCCGACCAAGGGATATGTCATAGTTAATATCTGGCCGCTATAGGATGGATCTGTTAGACTTTCTGTATATCCGACCATGCCCGTGTTGAATACAATTTCACCTGCTGTTTGCCTAGGATAACCAAATCCAACTCCTGAAAAAGATTTGCCATTTTCTAGTAATAACTTTGCATTGAAACCAGTATATTTAGGATATAGTATTGGAATTTTTTATCTAGAATAATAGAATAAAAACAAAATTTAAGTTTTGCTAAAATAGTAATTTTAGAATCTATTTTTTAAGATTCATTTTCTTCGTCATCCTCATGATTTTCTTCGTCATTCTCCGGATTTATTAAAAAATTTACGGTGTCAGTATCTTTCTGACCCTTTTCATCCATCACAATTAAATTAAATTCTAATGAGTTTTCTTCTAGATCTTCTGGGATTGGAAATGAATAAATCATGGAATTACTGGTATTTGTTTTATCTTCTGAATTTCCTGTTTGTTTCCATAAATAACTACTTATTTTACCTTCCGGATCAAAACTAGCAGATGCATCCAAAACAATGTTTTGATTACTTGTTATTACTTGGTCTAGTCCTGCATTAGCTATTGGTTTTCTATCTTTAATTTTTGAATTGGTGTCATCAGTCTGTATTTCCATATTGGGCATAACAGAAGAATTCAATTCTGAAAACTGCGAAATTAAATTATCATTTTCATTGTCAATTGAATTTCCTATTGTTTTATTGCCAATTAATTCCTTAGGTGATACGACATTCGATTTCTTATAAAATAATTCCCTTGTAGTTTGCTCACTATTATTTCTAATACTTTCGTCGTCCTCATCCTCTTCATCGCTAGTATTTCTAATACTTTCGTCGTCCTCATCCTCTTCATCGCTAGTATTTCTAATACTTTCGTCGTCCTCATCCTCTTCATCGCTAGTATT
>JAICHH010000054.1 GCA_025922715.1 Nitrososphaeraceae archaeon | reverse complement strand
CAAGCTCAAGCTTTACTAGTACAGCAATATTGAGAGTCAAGGTATTTCATTTATACGTCCTCATTTAAATCAGTTAAGCAGTATTAATTGACAAAATCAAGCTCAAGCTTTACTTATTTATCATATTACCTAGCCTTATTCATTTTTTCGTTCTTTTATCTTATTAGTTAGTAGTTTATCTTGGCAGAATATTTGATTATCCTCCGCTGGTTCTACACTATTTTTTGGGGTTTTACTCTAAACAATAATCAATCCTAAGGCAAAAAAAGACCAATATACCGAGTCTAATAAATAATCTGCTCGATTTTGTTGAGATAAAATATAATAAATGTTATAAATATAGTTGTGCATTGCCAGCAATTATAGTAACTCTTATAGGTATCATGGCTACTGTTTTTGCAGTATCTAGTAGTATTCCTCAGATTATTAAATCAATAAGAACAAGAAAAACTGATGATGTATCAATATGGTTAGTAATAGTATTAATAATAGGCCTCAGTTTATGGGTAGTATATGGAATAGGGATAAATGATTTAGTCATAATCATAGCAAATTCTATTGCAGTATGTATTAATACAATTTTATTAATTTTGAAAATCAAATATTCAAAAGATCCAGTAAGTTGATCATTTTTTCGTGTTTGTTTCTTTAGGCAAAATTTCAAGTTCTTTGAAATTATAAATGGGACATTTTTAGTTATGGGATCCTCAAAAATACTATAAGCCATTTTACTACTTTTCCGAGGAAAACAAGCCGTGAGGAAGGAGTTTCATCTTCACATTTGGTTATATGTTTATAACTTTGTAGAACATTTGAAGTGGACTTTGAAAAATTGTTAAGTAATTTAAGTTAGACGACAACTTTTGGTCAACCTATTTCTACGTATACACTCTGAATTAACATTGAGAAATCGATCGTGTCAAACAATACTTTTTTTCAAACATTGTCAAGGAATTTGATGATATATAGAAGAGGATATGAAAAATTCACTCTGGATAATTATTATTTTAGATATTAGTATAATCATTATTTTTTCCAATATTATAGCACTATAAATTTTTTCAGGTGTTTTCTCTGTTTATTAATTATACCCAAATAATGGTTTTATCCTTAATTTTAGCCCAGCCTGCTTCTTCAGATTCAACTATTTCTAAGACTATGTTAGTGAAGTATCTGTCTAGCACCCTTTCTCCTTCCATGGCTAATGGTGGAGAGCAATAGTCTTCTTCTATCCATACCTCATATACTCAATCTTTGTCATCTTTTTTTGCATGTTGTAAGCTATTGTGTAAAGAATTTCCATACGGAATAAGTTTTTTTATTTTGCCCGACTCCATTTCTTGATGCAGTTTGAAAATATTATTTTTAACTTTAGCTTTCACAAGATAGAATGTCATATAACCTCTTTATCATCATTACTTAATTAAATTAATATAAGCTCATTCGTTTCATTTGTGGGATGAGTTAATTATTACATATTTTTTGTAGGTATTATTTAGGTACATATAAAAGCTGGTATCAACAAATAGTTTTTTCAACCCCTTAAGTTTATGTATAATATTCACCTTAATGTTGTTAAAAAATAAAAAATAAATTAAGACTTTTTTTATGCAGCATTTACCATAATTGGTTTTTCTTCGTGCTGGGATTTATTTTCTTGTTGTTTTTCTTTTTCCAGTTTTTTAGGCTTCACTACTTGTTCTTTTTCTGGTATTTCATTCATAAAGCACATAGTACTAAATATAGGATATCATTTATTATAAGGCTTCCCCTTAAACAACCATTCAAAAATATTTTATTATCCTCATAATGGATGGGATGTTTCAATCTTGACTTTCTTGAAACTCGATGTAAATTATTAAATAAATTAATATTGTTTAATTTATTTCAAATAAGTTTCAGAATGTTTTATCTATCATAATCTATGCATTAGAATAATTGTTTTTTAATATAGGTAATTCTTAAACATCATAATAATATAGGAATTGTTTTAGTTTTGATTTATCAGTACCTATTTCGGCTATTTCTTGTAATTTTAGACTAATATATACATCTATTAGTGGTTTTTCAAAACATATATTCAAATATTTAGAATCGCTTTTCAGGGACATTAAAGCTTCATTCAGACTGGATGGAAGCATGTTTATTCCAAAACTTTTACGTTTATGATCTGACATCTTGTATATATTTTCATTAATCGGATTGCCCGGATCTTTTTTGTTCTTAATTCCATCCAAGCCAGCTGCCACTATTGCTGAAAATGCAAGATATGAATTGGCTGAAGGATCAGGAGCTCTAAATTCGATTCTTTTTGATGAATCATTACCTTTAGCATTTATCGGTATTCGTACAACTGCAGATCTATTACCTCTAGCCCATGCTACATAAACTGGCGCTTCGAATCCTGGGATAATTCTATGGTATGAATTAACTGTTGGAGTAACTAGTGATGAAAGAGATGGAGCATGGTCAAGCAAGCCTCCTATAAAATATCTACCTACCTGACTTAACTCTGAATAAGAATCATCTAAATCATAGAAAATATTTGAATTCTTTCGTGTAGAAGTAGATTTTTTCCAAAAGCTCACACTTACATGCATGCCAGAACCATTATCGCCTTTAGTTGGATCATTCTCATCGAAGATAGGTTTGGGCATAAAGTTTGCAATCTTGTTGTATTTTTTTGCCACATTTCTCACAACATCTTTGTATAACTGTACATTATCAGCAGTTTTTGTAAGAATATCATGCATAAAATTTATTTCAATTTGACCATTACTTGCTACTTCATGATTTAAATTAGTCACCTCTATAGAGTAATATTTTTTTAATATTCTTGCTATTTCAAATCTAAAATCTATTAATGAATCCTGAAAAGGAGTTGTATCATAACCAGATTTTGGACGTATAGGATATTTTCCATTTCCGACTTGTTCTGATGATAAGATAGAAACATTGGTGGGATCCTGATTTGAATGTACATTTTGCAGATTTTTTTTTAGTGGATTAACTTCCTCAATATCAACAGATGATGATGTTGCTAGATTATTAGAAAAAATTATCTCATCAAATATAAAACATTCTACTTCTGCACCTACTTGGCATGTAATTTGATTCATAGCTAAATAGTCTTCCATTATTTGTGAAACATACCGAGGGTCTCTTGATGACCTTCCTTGGTTAAATCCTCGATATATATCAGCTATAACTGTCGTTATTTCATTATTTGACAAGTTGATCTTTCTTTCAGTTGTCCGATCAGGAAGTAATAACATATCCGATTCATCTATTGTAGAAAAACCTTTTACAGAAGACCCATCAAGACTGATGCCTGTTCTAAAAATTTCATAAATATGATTCTTATCAGTTTGGAAATACTTAGCTAAAAATTTGCCTATGATATCTGTATATCGTATTTGAATAAATTCTATATTATTAGAATCATCATCTACATTTTCAGAATATTCATTAAATTCATTTTTAAAATTTGTTTTAGGAGTTTTATTTATATTCATACTAATTTATATAAACCATAGAATAAAAATTTTCACAACTTAAAATTAGATTTCTTACATTTTATGAAAAGAATATAGACACTATCTTTTAGAAATAACAAAAAAATTAAGGTTTTAATTAATACATAATGCAATTATAAATTATAAATTCATAACAAATAATGATTTGTTAGATTTAGGTGAAAAAAGTATATGTTGATTTTTACCATATTTTCTATTTTAAAATATTGTTTATACTTGTACACAATACAGCAGTTAACGTTATTTATTAGTTAGTACAATTAGTAACCACATTATTGCTAATGTTATTCTACATGATGGTTTCTCATTAACTGGTCATAAAATCTTACTGATTTGATATTAACAAACTCAAGTATTCCATATTTTGACAATTCTCTACCAAAACCACTATTTTTGATACCACCAAAAGGAACTCTTGGATCTGACATAACAACATTATTAACTGTCACAATTCCAGACTGTACTAGTCTAGATAGTCTTTCAGCCTTATCCAGATCTTGTGTCCATATACTAGCACCAAGGCCAAATTCAGAATCATTTGCAAATTTAATTGCCTCTCGTTCGTCTTCAACAATCGTTACTGGAGCTACAGGTCCAAAAGTCTCCTCGTCAACAACCCTCATTCCAGGAATAACATCCTTTAGGATTGTAGGTTTATAGAAATAACCTTTTTTATCCAATCTTTGTCCTCCTATTAAGAGTTCTGCTCCTTCTTTAATAGAATCTTGAACTACTTGATCTATAAATTCAACACTTTCGAGGCTTACCAATGGCCCAATATCAGTTGATTCTTCTAGAGGATCTCCTATTTTGAGTTTTTCAGTCTTTTCAACAAATTTTTCCATAAATTCATTGGCTACTTTTTTCACAACAAAGAATCTTTTACTTGCTATACAACTTTGACCACAATTTATAAATCGACCCTTTACTGCCCCTAATGAAGCTTTGTCAATATCTGCGTCTGCACATACTATAAAAGGATCGCTTCCTCCTAACTCTAGTACACATTTTTTTAAATGAGATGTAGACCTCTTTGCAACGTTGGAACCTACGGGTACACTTCCCGTAAATGTTACTGCATCTACGTTCTTTGAATCTATCAGATATTCAGCAACTGTTGAATTACCAATTACAGTCTGGAAAACTCCATTTGGTAATCCTACTTTTTTAAATACCTTTTCAATTTCTAATCCGCATTGCATAGTCGCGCTGGCTGGTTTTAGTACGATAGTATTTCCTGCTATCAATGAGGGAGCTGCAAAGCGTAATGCCTGCCAATAGGGAAAGTTCCATGGCATTATACTTGCAATAACACCTAGGGGTTCAAATGTTATGAAACTCTTTCTTGCGTCAGTATTGATAATTTCATCGGTCATGAAAATTTGCCCATTATCAGCAAAATACTCCATAGCCCACGCACATTTCTCTACTTCAGTTTTTGATTCTCTTATCGGTTTTCCCATCTCTTGTGTTGCAATTTGAGCCAAGTTGTCCTTATTCTTCCTAAATTCATTAGCAAAAGCGTATAAATAATCAGATCTTTTTTTAAAATCTTCTTTCCATAGAACAAACGCATTTTTCGCATTCATTAAAATTTTATCTAAATGGTCATATGTCATATTTTCATATTCGTTAATTATTCCTTCCGTAGCAGGATTAATTGTCTTAAACTTCAAGGACAGCATATAATAAAAGTCGTTAGAATAGTTATATAAATCGTTGTAAAGAATCGAAGATAAAATAGGTCCATGTTATTGTTATTAAATTTTAGTGTGTATTTATCATTAGCTTTCAATTAAAGAACCAAATCAGTTTACTAATTTATAGAATGTATTGCCAATATACTTAAAATTTTAGTCTTAATATTATATTAAGTATTAACAATTATGAATACTAATATTAGAAATACGATTTTTAATTGATATAGCCGTTTGTTCAAAAGAGTTTTTACTACAAGAATTCAATTATGATGTTGAAAAATATAATGTAATAACATTCATATTTTCAAATTTTGTTTAAATTCATCTTCGTATGTTCAAAATATAATAAATAGTGTCTTTATATGAGAAATATTCATTCTAGTCATTAAGTGAAGTGATATACTTGGTAAGATCATTTACATTTAATATGATCGTAATGTATAGTAAAAAGCTAACGAAACTAAAATGGGAATAGATGTTTTCATCTTTAAAATATTAAATATCAAGCTAGTTACTGTAACAAAAAATATTGTAAATTATATAATAATTAGTTGATAGCTAAAAAAATTTGTTATTATTTAATAATAAAATATTATTTAAGAGATAAATCCTTTTTGTAATTCTGATCCTTTTGTTTTTGATGCAATATCGGGCTTTCCAAATTGTTCTGATATTATCTTATACATATTCAATTCTTGAGTAGATAGTGGCCTAATCTTCTTCATAGCATCTTCAAAGTGTGTCATATGGATTTTCAATTCTTCTTTATGTTCTTCTGCTTCCTTTGGATCTTTATACTTTGCTACATGCTCCCGTAAAGCGAGCATAACCGCAGCTGATGATAACGACGCTATATCTGCTCCTGTATATCCTTCTGTTTGATCCGCTAGTCTTTCTATATTGACAGCGTCATCCAAAGGTTTCTTTTTTATATGAATCTTTATAATTTGTATTCTTGAATCCCGATCTGGAGGAGGTACATAAAGTAATCTATCAAATCTTCCCGGCCTTAATAGTGCAGCATCTACAATGTCAGGTCTGTTCGTTGCAGCAATAACTACAACATTCGTTAATATTTCTAATCCATCAAGTTCAGTAAGTAATTGACTAATCAGTCGTTCAGTAACGTGAGAATCTCCAAAATCACCACCTCTCTTGGGGGCTATAGCATCTACTTCATCAAAAAATATGATGCATGGTGCTGCTTGCCTAGCTTTTCTAAATATTTCTCTGACTCCTTTTTCAGATTCTCCAACCCATTTTGATAAGAGCTCTGGTCCTTTTATGCTTATAAAGTTGGCTTCACTTTCATTTGCTGCAGCTTTTGCCATCAAGGTTTTGCCTGTTCCTGGTGGACCATATAGCAAGATTCCTTTCGGAGGCATCGCATCTGCGAAGGTAAATATTCCCTGATATTTAAGCGGCCATTCTACCGCTTCTTGCATCTCTTGCTTTATTGATTCCAATCCTCCAATATCATCCCAACTAATATCAGGTACTTCAACAAATACCTCCCTCATTGCAGAAGGCTCCATTTCTTTAATAACATCCATAAAGTCAGTCATAGTGACTATTATCTTCCGCAGAGTATCACTAGGTATACTTTCCGATGACAGGTCAAGATTGGGAAGTATTCGCCTAAGGGATCTCATTCCTGCTTCTTTTGAGAGAGATTGTAGATCAGCTCCTACAAATCCATGAGAAATATCGGCTAGTTTTTCTAGATTAACATCTTTAGCAAGGGGCATTCCTCTTGTATGTATTTGCAATATTTCGAGTCTACCCTCTCTATCTGGGACACCAATTTCTAATTCCCTATCAAATCTACCTGGACGTCGTAGCGCTGGGTCTATAGCATTAACTCTATTGGTAGCGCCTATTACTACTACTTTACCTCTGGACTTTAATCCATCCATCAAAGATAACAGCTGAGCAACTATTCTTCTTTCAACCTCACCAGAAACCTCTTCTCGTTTTGGTGCTATTGAATCAATCTCATCTATAAAAATAATAGACGGAGCATTCTTTTCTGCTTGTTCGAATACATTTCTTAATTTTTCTTCAGATTCTCCATAGTATTTACTCATTATTTCAGGTCCGCCGATAGAATAGAAATTAGCGTTTGTCTCATTTGCCACGGCTCTTGCAAGCAAGGTTTTACCAGTACCTGGAGGACCATGTAATAAAACACCTTTTGGAGCCTCAACTCCTAATCTTTTGAATAATTCAGGGTGCCTCAGAGGAAGCTCTATCATTTCTCGAACCCGAGCAATCTCATTTCTGATTCCACCAATATCTTCATATGTAATAGATGGAACTTTTCCTTCTTGAGAAGCCTGTACTGCCTTTGCACTATCTTCAGAAACTGAAACTTTTGTAGCATCATTAATAATTATTGGCCCAGATGGATCGGTTGATATTACTACAAGATCTATTCTTTGACCCATTACGTTTAAAGGGATTATATCGCCTTTGCTCATTAGTTGTCCATTTAAAGACTCTGCAAGATATTGTTCAGCACCGATTATTCGAAGTGGTTCGGTTGGAGCCAATGTTATACTTTTAGCATCCTTTGATTCAACTTTTTTAACTTCTATAGTATCACCAATACCTACATCTAGTTTATTTCTTGTATAACCATCAATACGAACTAAACCCGTACCTCTGTCCTTATCACGTCCTGGCCAGCTCAATAAAACTGCGTTCTTTCCGAATGAAGATAACTCTAGTGCATCTCCGGTCATAACATTTAGACTTTGAGCTGCGTCTGGATCAATACGAACAATTTTCCTTCCTATATCACGTTGCTCTGCTTCTGCAACTTTTAGGGTTGCTTTATCTTTTCCTTTATTGTTCGAAGATTTTTCATTATCATTATTATCTATATTATCATTAGACATTTGTGTTAACCTTAATCAGAACTTGCTATTATTTATTGATTATTTGACTACTTAAAATCAATACTTTTATTAGAATATATTACGTAATTGTTGCAAAGAGAAATTCAAAGATAAGTTATTCGTTTCAAGAATATCTTTTTTATCTTCAAATGTAATTGTTCCTTGTTTATTATAAAATAATTTACTATTGCATGATGAGGTATTATAGTTGCGATTCGAAAAAGCTGCAATAAATGAGGAAGATATCATTGTAATATATTATTAACAAATTTAACTTTAATATTGTATTAGTTGACTTTAATAAGGTAAATATATTTTGGCCAATACAACAAAATATATAATAAAATTTACCGTATTAAAATTGACAAGTTGAAATGAATTTCCTGCAAAATACTACTTATGCTATATTTTCATATATGCTATATATTTTTCCTGTAGTCTCTGTTGAATAATTCCAAAGATCTCGCGTAAGGGATAATTGTTTAAAGGTATCTTTTAGTTTGCCCTCAAACATACCATATAATTCTTCACCAATCACAATATGATCTGGTTGGGCGAGTGAAGTCATCTTTACTACTATACTAATAGTATATCCTATAAGGTCAAGATGTGGTCGTTTCAATATCATATTATTATATTCATCCATATCTACACCATACATAACTACCGCAATCTCTCCAAAATTGATTCCTATCCTTACTTTTAAGTCAGGATAATCATTCTGATTTAAAATTGGATTTATACCTTCTTGAACTACCTTAATCATAGTATATGCACAGCTTATTACATTACTGTAAGGAAGAGAATCAAAATTGTCATTACTGCTACTATATTTAACCTTGTTCTCATTATCATCGGAATCTTTAATCTCATCTGTGTCCACGACAAAAAATGCTAATACTGCATCTCCAATATACTTTAAAACATATCCTCCATACATAGATATTAGTATAGTCATTTCTTGAGCAAATGCTCTAATTATTGTTGTTAATCTATCAATTGGCAAATTGAATGCCATTTTCGTGGAACCTACCAAGTCAATATTTAAAATTACCAGCTTTATTTTTGATTCCATAAACTTTTCCAATATTTTTTGAGATTCATTGAGAGAAATATTAAACTCGGGATTTGCCTTCAAAGATTTCCATATTCTAACTTGGGAATCCTTTATCACCGACTCAATATCAATAATTGCGTCAAGATATAACTTGTTTAGAAATTGATTGTCTATAGTATTTTCAGATCTTCTTTGTTTTTTTATCTCCTCACTCCTAATTACTTGCATAACAGTATCATAGTGAATGTCCAATTCTAATGCTATTACTTCTGGATTAATTCCTGAATTGTATAAATTGATTATAGTAGTTGTTTGCTCTATCTTATCAGGGATATTTCCTCACCATTAGCTTATCTAATTAATAAACATGCCATTATATATGATTAATTCGAATTGCCGTTAATTTGCATTATTACATATTATATTAATTATATTTTTTTATTTTTGGAAAAATATTCCATTGCGAATATATACAAAAAGTTTAATTTTAAATTATTAAGGTATGCTTAAAGGAATGAAAATAATTACTATTTTATGTTTATATTGGTTAGCATAATATTTTTTATTTAAAAATATTGGTGTTCGATATAAACATTTTGAATAAGAAACAATGGTAACAAAGTAAAAGATAATAATAGTAATCTAGATCTTATTATGGTTATTGGTTTGTGAAAATATAGAATATACTGCATTCTTAAATTATGTTGAAAAGGAAAATACCATTCTTCTATTCATATGAAGTATATACAATATATATTTGTATAGATTTCTTCAAATTGGATTTTTTTACCTGGTATAGTACGCTTTATTTCTAGATATATTATGTGTCTCTACCTTCTGTTATAAGGATTTCTGCTTATTCTGTTAGATACAGATTAAATTTTTTCAATTGTCATATCGAGATTAGTTAAATATTTTATAATCCATCATTGAGGTGACATCTTAAATCTCCATCATTTCTTTATATTTTATATTAATAATGAAGAGATTATTTTTAACTAAATAATTACAGAAAAGAAATTTAGATTCATTGTTGATTAAACTCTCAAAACAGGTTTAAAAGAATTAATAATACAATAATCATTATGATAATAAATTTCCAAGTATCATCACCGAATATGAATCTCAATCAATGGACTTATCAATAAATTTGTCATAGTCGGAACAAGTTCAGCTCAGATTTCATCTTTATTAGGCTATCACAATTTATTAACTAAAAAATAAATAAATAAATAAATAAATTTTT
>JAICHH010000053.1 GCA_025922715.1 Nitrososphaeraceae archaeon | reverse complement strand
TGTTATAATTATTTGGGGAAACGCAATAGGTGTAATTTCAAATCTAATATTAATCATTCTCAAAATTAAATACTCTGTCAAGTCATTTGAATAATGATTCTTAAATATATCTTACTTTAAAGTATTTCTAGTTAATAGAAATATTCTACTAACAAAGTTTAGCAATTACTTAATTTTTATTTACTATTATACTTAAAAGTATTAAATGGCTTACAAAACAAAGAACTTTTACTTTGAGCTCGAAGAAGAAAATAAAGATTGAATTGGAAGACGATGAAGGGAGTAAGTATAATCTCTCATTGGAAGGTAATTTTTCAAAGGAAAAGATATTTCAAGTTATTGAGCTCATGGATCTTGTACGATCATCAAATTCTGGAGCAATAACTAATCCTTTACAAGAAAAGAATAATGCTTTATCTGTTGATTCAAAGATTTGGAATATAGTCGAGGAATCTTTTTATTTTAATACATTTACCTCTTCTGATATTGTTAATATTTATAAAAAAAAATATAATGAGACAATCAAATTAAGTATTATATCAACTTATCTTGCAAGATATTGTGCAAAAGGTAAATTAAATAGAACTAAAAGACTAAGAGAATATGTGTATAATTTAGTGAGGAATTCTTCAACTAAAGCAGATTCTATTAATGATATAGTTTCATCTGATGATAATAATAAAATTGCCTATGATGTTAGAAGAAAGACAATAGATGATCTTAAAAATTAATTTATAAATATTTATAAAATAAATTAAATAATTTGAATAACTATAGATTGCTATTAATTAAATTAGGCTATTGATGTTCTGTAAAATAAAATAAAATAAAATAAATTTTGGAATCAAAAATCTCCAAATCCTCCTGCATCAAATCCGCCAAAATCTCCTGTATCTCCAGTTTCTGCTCCACTACCGCTTGTCTCTTCGGTACTTGATTCACCTCCTCCAGCACCTTCTGCTCCACTTTCACCTGCCATCGATTGTTCCATCGGACTTAATGCCATACCCAAAAAAGACATCATAGTCATAAAGAATAAAACATCTATTATTCCTGAAAATATCATTAAAGGTACCCATGATCTATTAGTTTCCATGTATGTTTGCAATTGAGCTCTATTTCCTTTCCCATTGTTATACATCTTTTGAGCTTGATGCCACTTGCGTTCTAATTCCTCTTTTTTAGCATTCAGGAGTCTAATTCCTGTATCTGTAATAGAAATCTTAATTTTTTTGTTACCAAAAAAACCCCTTTTCTCTTTTTTTATGATTAGTCTTTGAGTTAAAAGATCATTTACTATTAATTCTACTTCTTCCTTGTTAATTTTGAGAACTTTTGCAATTTTATTTAGATCTTGCATACCTCTAGCGATGGCATCAAGTACCATAAAATGACGGGGACTATCGTTAATTCTTACTTCAGAAGACACTCTTTATAATATGCTATACTCATTTAAATCCTTTTTCGATAAGAATTCATAATTAAATTGTTGTTGTTCCTAATCTGATGGTATATAACAAATATTGAATTGATAGTTTTAAAGTATCTAGATATATAATCAATTATTGTATTCATAATAAATATAAATTAAGAACAAATTAAACTAAATGATAATACCAAAACTAAATAAAAAAGGGGATGAATAGGTTTTTATGTTTATATAAGTTTCTTCATATTTTTTGATTTATCTATTATACTTAGTTTTATTTTATACTGTACCTTAACAGACATCTTAACAAATGTAAAATAGTTACATAATAATAATAATAAAAATAAAAAAGGGTATCTTTTAGTATATTTTACAAATAATTTTACATTAGCATATAAAATATTATAATTCCTAAATAAGTAACAAAATATTATTTGTAATAGCTAAGTAATGAAATATTTATATTTTTTAATATGGATCTCAACACTTATGGTAACTAATTGTCAAAAGTGTCTATTAAAAAGTTTTCTATATCTATCAAGGATTATTTTTATTTTCATCATCAATTTTATTGGATTTAATATTTGAACTAGAAATTCTTATGTTATTTGCAAATTTTAGTATATATGGAGTAGCAAAAGATGTAATTATTGTAACAACACTTAGTATTGGTAATATAGATGAAGTAATTGCACCCACATCTTGTCCACCCTTTGCTATAACTAAAGACATTTCTCCTTTTGCTGTTGCCAATCCTAAACCTACTTTTAATATGTCAGTATTGTCAAATTTGGATTTTGCTAATACAGCTAATACCAGAAGGAATTTTACAGCAAAAGCTGTTAGTATCAATACAATTACCGGAACTATGTATAACGGGATAAGTGAAACATTCACTAATGCTCCTATTGATATAAAGAATAATGCAGAAAATACATCTCTTAATGGTATAGTAATAACTTTCGCGACTGTTGCACTTCTAGATTCAGCCACTAAAACTCCAGCTAAAAATGCACCTATTACAACTGATAAACCTAAAATATTCGAGATGAAGGAGAGACCGAAAGCAAGTCCTAATATTACTATTAAGAGAAGAGCATAATCATTCGTTTTTCCTATTTTGTCTATTAAATTAGGTAAAAATTTTGATCCCAGTATAAGTATACTTCCAATAAAAACTAGTGCTATAGCTATAGATATTGATATAGGGAGAATTGCAATCTCTTCAGTACCTGTCGCAACTGCTATGGATTGCAATATGGCTAAAACTGATACAGCCACAATATCTTCAACTATCAAAACTCCTAATATTAATATTGATGAGCGTTCTTTTATTTTTCCTAATTCTTCCAATACCTTGATAGTCACTACAGTACTAGTAATAGACATGGCTAATCCTAGAAACATTGAGTCAAATGTAGTAAATCCTAGTCTTTGGGCAACAAAAAAAGTTATAATCAAAGTTCCAATTGATTCTGTTAATCCAACTATTATTGAAATTTTACCTATTTGTTTGAGTTTTGCTATAGGAAATTCTATACCAATTACAAAGAGAAGCATTATGATTCCTAATTCGGCAAATATGTTTATAGTTTCTATCTCGTGAATTAAAGTAAAAGGTGGAGTATACGGGCCTATAATCATTCCTGCTATTAAATAACCAATGACCATGGATTGTTTAAATTTATGAGTTAAAAATAACATTATAGCAGCAATAATCATTATAACAGCAAAATCTTGAACAATAAATTCTGAAGACGATGATTCGGGAAGGGATAAAATACTAAATACTGAAAAAAATAAAAAAATATCCATGGCCCATTCATTATATAATCCCCTAAAATAAAAATCAAGAGGGTTACAAAGAAAATCTTGTTGAGTTATTGCTCTAACCGCTCTTTCAATAATACATATTGAAAAATTTATTATTGATACAAATATTATTTTTTTAGAATACTAAAAACAAATAATATTATTGAACAAATAAAACCTATAGATGAAATTATAGGATTGTATGAAAATAAAAATGCAGATCCTACAAATAATGCAGACGCAAAAATACTCTTACCTAAAAATGTATAAAGCTTATCTGTTTTTTTGATATTTGTTTCTTGATTATCTAAATATGTTTTTATAGTTTGAGATAAATTTACCGATGCTTCTATATTTTTTATAAATTTCTGAAAAGAATATTTTATCTCTTCAATATATGCATCATTGATTAGTCCCTCCTGTTCGAATAAATTCGATAGAACTTTTACAAATTGGAATTTTATTTTATGTTGATGATAAATCCCTTCCACAATTGAGGTCATCCTCATATATAATGCTAAATTTTTAGGTAGTCTAAATGGAAATTTACTTAAGGTCTTATTTGATAAATCCATTAAGGATTTCACTTCCATTTTATCTACGTGTTTTCCATGCATCGATCTAATGCTTAATTCAATAGCTTTCTCAACAATATTTCTATTAGTGGTATAATCTAATGTTCCAAGTTGATATAATACATCGACAGTTCTTACAGGATCTTTATCAATCAAACCTAGATACAGTCTAATCAACAGTAATCTAGTTTCATTATCAAGTCTTCCAACCATTCCAAAATCGTAGAGAATTATTGAACCATCATCTTTGACAGCTATATTTCCAGGATGAGGATCAGAATGAAAAATATTATTACGTAATAGCATCTTGAAAAATACATGGTGTATTAATATTACTAATTTTTGTCTGTCAATACCTTTTTTATCTAATGTTTCTACATCTGTTATCTTTATTCCGGGTTCATATTCCATAGTTATAATATGTTTAGAAGTTCTATCAAGTATTACATTAGGGATTATAATTTTTTTCTCTTTAGCTAGGTTTTTCTTAATTGCTAATAGATTCTCTGCTTCTTTTATGTAATCCATTTCTTCATAAATAGTTTCAGTAAATTGAGAAAACATTCCTTCAACTGAAAATCTTAAATTGGGATCTATAAATCTAGTAGATAAAGGGATCAATTTTTTTATTATTGAAATATCTTCTTCTACAATTCGTTCAATTCCTGGTCTTGAAATCTTTACTACTACCTCTTTTCCATTATATCTTGCATGGTATACTTGTCCTAAACTAGCGCCAGAAAAAGCCTCTTTATTAAAATAATCAAACTTTTCTTCCAAATTTCCTAACTCCTCCTCAATTATTTTTTTTACTTTTTCAAAAGATTCTACTGGAACATCATCTTGTAAAGTAGCAAATACTTCTAAATATGGTTGCGGTAATATATCAGAACGAGATGATAGCCATTGACCTAATTTTATATACGATGGTCCCAGTTGAATAAAAATTTTTAAGGCCTGGTGTGCATGTTTTCTATATTTATTTTCATCTACATTTTTTCCTTCTCGTTTTACCCATTCTTTTCTGTCTCTCTTAAAATTGATTATTATTGGTAGTAACTTTATTATAATTTTTATTAATTTAATTTTTGAGGTATTCTTGTTTGTCATTTCAGAAATAAGTATTTAAACAATAATCAAAATTTTTTATTTTCTTAATTTTGCTTTTCTAATAAAATTATGCAAACGATATGTAGTCATATATGTTGTAGTTCCAGCTAAAATACCCGTAATAATTCCTAATGGCAATGCTTTTAATTGATTACCATTATCTTTTTCTTTTCTTTTTTTATAAAATGTTGTACCTACTTTTAGACCAATAGTACTAGCCATCATCAAGCATGTGAGGTATTCTGGAGCATCTTTTAAGAGATGTCCAAGGGGATCGATTCTTGGATCGACTCTATCCATATGTACGCTGTAATAATTCTCATATTCCCTGATATGTAAATTCTCATATCTATATTGTTTTTTCGCTCCTTTTTTACTTCCTAGATTTGTTTCAGTATAATCAATTATAGGTCTGACGGATTTAGGAATAAGAATATTGCCATCACCGTCAATATATTTCATCTATATTAGAATTAAACAAATATCATATAAAATTAACTTAATATTTTATTTATTGAATATAGTTTAAGATAAAACTCTGATAGTGTAGGAAAGTATATTTTACTTTGAATGAAAAAATATTCTCAATTTATAGTTGAATCAAATGAATAAAGTTAAATTATTACATAGTAAGAGAGTCTATGCAGGAAAGATATCAATTAGAAAAGATGAATTTATTTTACAAGACAAAAAAATTCAGAAGGAGATTGTTGAACATTCTCCATCAGTAGGACTTGTTCCTATAATCGATTATTCAAATATTCTTCTAATCACGCAGTATCGACATCCAGCAAAAAGGACTCTATTAGAAATACCTGCTGGAAAAATAGAATATGGAGAAACTAAAGAGCAGGCTGCTAGAAGAGAATTATATGAAGAAACAGGTTACGCAGGTACATTATCTTTTTTGACTAAATGGTATTTAGCCCCAAGCTATGATACAGAATTAATGTACATTTTTTTAGTAACAAATTTAAAAAAAATGAATCATAAACAAGGTAAGGATGATGATGAAAATATAAAATTAAAAAAACTAAGCCTAAAAACTGCATTAAAAAAATGCATCAATGGTGAAATTATAGATTGTAAAACTGTTGCAGCATTACTTGTTTATCAAGAATATATCAAACAAACGGATAGTATAAAAAATAACAACTATAAAATGCTATAATATTGCAAATTCAAATAATTCTATATGATATATTTAATGAATAAAATAAAATATAATTATTTATAATCATGTAGTTAGAGTTAATATAGCTTGTGCTATGTCACCTTTAGAATCAGTCAAGGCTTGAATAGCTTTTTCTTTTGATACATTAGCTTGCTGCATCACTAATATTATGTCCTCTTCTTTTAACGATGGAGTGTCTCTTTGTTTTTCTTCTATGTCTGTAGCAATAATTTGGAAAATTGTATTATCTTTTCCTTTCATTTCAACGACTTGCGGTTTGATTAGATACATTTCTTTAGTCTCAGTTTTTATTATTACCTCCTCAATTCCTTCCATCTCATTCATATCTAGACCCATTTTTCCAAGCATTCTTCTCATTTCTCTATTTCCCCCACGCATCATTATCTATTACCTCTAAGATCATTGATTGGTTCTACTTTTTATTCCTTCTCTAATTTTTACTGCTACACCATAATCAAATTTTTTCATTATCTTGTTTCCACAAACCGCTTTTCCCACGGCTAATACTTCATATCTACTATCAATGACTACTACGTCTGATCCACTATTGACATTTTTTCCACACCACTTTACATGTTTACAAAATAATGATCTTCCTTCACTAATGAATGGTATTACGTCATCTTCTGCAATAATACAGTTCTCTATGAATTGTGTATATTTTACCATCATTTTTGCGCCAAATATAGTTAAAGCAAGTCCTCCATCTTTACGTAAAGTAGCAAATAAATTTGATTCTATAGAAAAATTTTTAATTCTGCCCGTTCTCTTTGAAAATTCACATCGTATTTCTGGGAATTCTTCATTTACATTTGTATCAAAAAGGACCGATATATGATTAATCAGTTTATTTCGAGGGTTTAAAGGTAAAGGTTTCAATTTTCAGTATCTAATAAAATATTTCTTATAAAAAATATTAGTATTTCTCTTTATTATATTACTCTCTCACATTAGAAGAAAAATTAAATTTTAAAAAACAATTGAAATAATATAATAAAGATGATTACATATTAATAACGCTCCTATTTTTATTGTGGAACCTTAATTCAGTGTTAGAAATAAGCGTTAGTGATAGTATAACCAAATTACGTCAGAAAGTTAAATAACTATAAACACGACATGTAGAAAAGAAAGACTTTATTTCTTGTTTAGATATTGTTATATTATGCCCTCATTCTGTGAATTATGTGGAAATTCCATTCAAAGTCCAAAAAATGTAATTATTGATGGTAGTATTTTCAATGTATGTTTATCATGTTCAAAACGTGGAAAACCATATGAACCTAATCAGCCTTCAAAAAAAATATTTCCTCAAAAAAATGGATTCATCCCGGTATCTCAAAAAAAACCAATTAAGGTTTATCACAAGACAATTCCAATTACTGATGAAAAAATATTAAGACCAGATTTTGGGAAGATCATAAGAGAAGCTAGAATGAAAAAAGGAATAACTCAGGAAAATGTAGCTAATCAACTAAGTGAAAAAATTACTTTGTACAAAAAAATAGAAACAGGTGGAATTAAACCAAATGACATATTGTCTAAAAAGCTAGAACGTTATCTTGGAATTCAATTATATGAAAATCTTGTTGAAAATAATAAAAATGAAGAGGATTAGTTAATGAATTTTAAGAATGCTCTTTTAATAACATATCCTATTGAAGAATCTGTTAATGAAGCCTTATCTTTGGCTGAGACCGCAGGTTATGTAATTAAAAAAATAGTCAAACAGAAACATATTACACAATCAAAATATGGAATTGGTAAAGGAAAAGCATATGAGATTAAGGATCTGGTAAATGATCTGAATATTGACATAATTCTTTTTGATGAAGTATTAAAACCTACACAACAATATAATTTAGCATTTTTATGTAAAAGAGATATTATCGATAGAGAACGATTAATATTAGAAATATTCGAACGTCGAGCCAGTACATCAGAATCACGTATACAAATTAAATTAGCTCAATTAAGATATGAAATGGTTAGAATAAAAGAAAAGGTAAGACTTGCAAAAATGGGTGAACAACCAGGATTTTTTGGTCTGGGGAAATATGATGCTGATGTTTATTCATTGGATCTTAAATCACAAATGAGCGTTTTAAAGAAAAAACTAGATAAAGAAGAAAAAAGAAGAACACTATATAGAAATCAACGTAACAAAATGGGTATTTCAACCATTTCATTGGTTGGTTATACATCATCAGGTAAAACTACCCTGTTTAATTCTTTAACGGGAGAATCAAAAGAAGTAGGCAAAGAAATGTTTACTACTCTATCTACGTTTACGAGATCCTTATATAAAAATTCCAATCAAAAGTTATTATTATCTGATACTGTAGGATTTGTAAACAAGTTACCAGCTTATATGATAGATGCTTTTAAATCAACTCTACATGAACTTGTTTTTTCTAAATTGATTTTGTTGGTTATAGATGTTAGTCAAACTATCAAAAATATAAGAATAAACTTGAATAGCTGTCTTCATATAATAAATGAATTACAAATTCCCTCAACAAAAATATTGTATTTACTAAATAAAGTAGATTTAACTACTGTAAATAATGCCTATGAGAAAGCTAAGATGTTAGATTTAAAATATCCAAATAATATCGTTTTACCTATATCAGCAAAAACTGGCTATAATGTAAATAAAATATTGGATCTAATAGATATGCTCGTTTATGGAAACAATTTAGAAATACAAAATAATGGATATTTATAAAATGAATATAGCAGTACTTCGAATAGGCCATAGATTAGTCAGAGATGATCGTACAACTACTCATGTAGCCTTGGTTTCTCGATCTTTTGGTTGTAATATTCTATATATGACTGATGTTAATAATGATATAAAATCTACAATAGATGATGTAAATAATAGGTGGGGCCATGCATCAAATTTTAAAATTGAAATAGTCAAAGGTTGGCGAAATGTAATATTAAATTGGAAGAAAAATGGAGGTGTAGTTATACATCTTACAATGTATGGATTAAATGTAGATGATATCATTGGTAAAATTAAAGATAATAGTAATGATATTTTAATAATAGTTGGAGCTGAAAAAGTTCCAAAGGAAATATATACACTTTCTGATTATAATATTGCTGTAGGCAATCAGCCACATTCTGAAATTTCTTCGCTAGCTATTGTTTTAGATAGAATATTCGGAGGAAAACAACTTAAGTTAAATTTTGAATCAGCCAAAATGAAAATTATTCCTTCACTTCGGGAAAAACTAGTAGAAAAAAATTATTTTTGAAATAAAGAATTATAATTTTACTCATTGTAAAATACCCGTTTAATAAACTATAATATTCATACAATAACTTGCCATCTAATATGAAATCAGTTAATTTTTTATGTTGTGATTACATAAAAAATATAAGGTTTTGTATAACTAATTAGTATATTGAAAAGGAATGAAGAATTAACTAAAGTTAACCATGAAAAAGGTTCTTTTGTTAAACCTAGAGAAAAATGGGGTTTAGAAAAAGAAACTGATAATTTTGCTAATAAAGTTAAACTCTATCGCCAAGGAAAGTTGTCAGATGACGATTTTCGAAGATTTAGGCTTCAGCATGGAGCATATGGATCAAGATTAAGACCTGACTATAGTATGATAAGGATTAAAATTCCTAGTGGCGAAATCACTCCAGAGCAACTAGAAAAGATAGCCAATTTATCTGAGGCATTTTCTATTGGATCAGCCCATGTTTCCACTAGACAAAATATTCAATTACACTGGGTACAGTTAGAAGATGTCAGTGAAGTTATGAGAGGATTAGTAGAGGTAGGTTTGACGACTAGAGAGGCTTGTGGTAATACTGTAAGAAATGTAATGTGTAGCCACTTTGCAGGTGTTTGTCCTGACGAAGTTTTTGATGCTACTCCTTATTCAACAGCAATTGCAAAGTTCCTATTACGTAATCCAATGTCTCAGAATTTACCAAGAAAATTCAAAATTAATTTTGGATGCTGTAATAAACACGGTCTGGTAAGGATAGCCGACATTGGTTTAGTACCTGATGTAAAAGATGGAAAAAAGGGATTTAGAATTTATCTTGGAGGAGGATTGGGTGCTGCCTCGTTTATAGGTCATCTTTTAGAAGATTTCACTTTTGAAGAACAACTTTTATCAACTTGTATGGCAACTATTAGACTATTTGATAGACTAGGAAATAGAGATAATATGGCCAGAAATAGAATGCGCTACTTAGTAAATGAAATTGGTTGGGAGAAATTTCAAAAAATGGTATTGAAGGAACGTACTATTGTAGAAATGACCATTTCTGAATTTACTAAGAACCTTTATCAAGTTCACTTTAATGATTTATATGTTCCATCAAATAAGTCAACAAAATTCAATAAACTTCCTATTGTAGAAACAAATATTTCTACGACTAGTAGTGGTTACGATAGGTGGTTACATACGAATGTAGTTCCACAAAAACAAGAAGGCTATTCTACAATATTTATTACACTTGGCGCAGGTGATATAACAGCTAATCAACTAAGATCTCTAGCATCGCTAATACGTAAATTCTCATCAGAGTCTATTGCA
>JAICHH010000052.1 GCA_025922715.1 Nitrososphaeraceae archaeon | reverse complement strand
CTATTCTATATAAGATGAAGTTGTTATTATACTAGCTTATTTATTCATTATTAACATTAAAAATAATAATTAATTCTTATAATTGTTTAAAGCCTCTATTGTATGAGTATTATTAACATTAATCATCATATTGTCGATCTTTTAACACTAAATTAAGGTAATAAAAGATAAAAGTTAGGAATTTATAATTTTATATATAAATTTTTAATACCAAAATAGGATAAGGTGTGAAATTTATAATTTTTGTACTACTATCATGAAAGAAACTACTTTTTATTTAAAATATTTCCTACAATTTCCGGTAAATTATTTATAGAATAACTTTTAAGTTAAGCTCTTAACTATGATAGCCAACAAGATAGTTTATTCATAATCCTCTTTATAAAGAATTACCATTATATTGGATGTTTATATACTAAAAACAAAAATCCATATACTTGTTATATTTAAAAATTTTATTGAGAAAGGTTATAATTTTTGGAACAGGTAACTTTGCAGAAATTATATATATCTATCTGAAGCAGTCTTCAGATTTTGAAGTTGTAGCTTTTACAGTTAATGAATGGGCTTTAAAAGACACCAAAATATTTTGTAGCTTACCTGTAGTTCCATTTGAAACAGTTCAAGATATTTATCCATGTCCTAAATTTGATATGTTTATAGCAATAGGATATACTAATATGAATAAGAAAAGAGCAAAGATATTTGATGAAGCAAAAACAAAGGGGTATAAATTGATAAGTTATATCCATCCTACTACGTCGATTAGTGAAGAATTTCATATGGGTGAGAATTGTTTTATCTTTGAAAAAAATGTAATTCAACCCTTTGTAACTTTAGGAAATAACATAATAATTTGGACAGGGAATGTAATAAGTCATCATACGACGATAAAAGATCATTGTTTTATTGTTTCACATTCCGCAATAGCAGGAAATGTAACTATCAATTCTTTTTGTTTTATAGGAATGAATGCTACTATAAGAAACGGTGTAAAAATTGCTCAAGAGACTGTAATTGGAGCAGGAGCCATTATACTAAATGATACAGAGGAAAAGGGAGTCTACACCAATAAATCGACCATAAAACTAGATATAACAAGTGATAAGTTAAAATCATTATAGTTTCGTTAAAGTAGCTGATATGATATTACATATTTTTTTATCTCATGACGTTGATTGGAGAAAACAAGGACCAGAAAAAGAACATATTTTTGCTAGGAAAGATAGATTTGAAAATTCAATATTTGAGAGAGTTAATCAAGAAAATTTATATTATAATTTTGTAGAAATAATGGATTTGGAAGAGAAATTTGGTGTTAGATCCACATTTTTTTTCAGAACATATTATGAAAATGGAAATTATTTAGATTATGAAGAAGAAATTACATCTCTTATGAATGGAAAGTGGGAAATAGGATTACATACGGATGGTAATTCCATCAGGAATTTAGACATGCTTCAAAAAGAGAAAACTAATTTAGAAATTCTTACTAGAAAACCAATATTTGGAAATAGAGTCCATTATCTTAATTTTGATAACAAATTACTATCAAAACTCTATCAAATTGGATTTACTTATGATTCAACCATGAAAAGATACAAGAATCGTATTAGTATTGAAGATATGAATTATAGAAAAATTGATGGCATAATAGAATTTCCAATAACTATAATGGACACATATTTATTTTCATATTTAGGAGTAACAGAGGAAAATATCTTAAATATTTTTCAAGAAACTATATCTATCTTAACATCCAAAAATGAGTCTGATAATATCAAAATTATAACTCTACTTTGGCATGATAATGTTTTAAAAATGAAAGGAGGAAGAATGTATAAAAATATACTTGAATATTTGACATCAAAAAATAATATCAAAATTATGCGAGGTATTGATCTTGTTAATATCATCAATAAATTTGATAAAGGTTAAAATAAACAAAATCGGCAGTATCCTAGTAGATCCAAATTAAGATGATCATATTTAGAATATAATAGTTTATCTAAAACAATATATTACTATATTACACCAGTATAAATTTCAAAAAGAAACTATGATTTAATTGGGAAAATACTCTATTTAATTATTAAAAGTAATCATTGTAGGATTAGTATTTAGTTCATATAATATTTCTTGTATTAATACTTGAATAACAGTAAGCTAGATGTGAGAACAAGTATGTCCATATACAATAATTTAGGTCAGCAAATACAATTTTTTATCAATAGAGCTATTAGACAGGTTTTAAACAATTTTGGTTTTCATAGTATTATTATCAATAGAAAAGAGTTAGATGCAAAATATTATGATATAGGATACAAATGTAATGAAGAAAAATAAGAAGGTGAATTAAAAAAGGAGATTAAATATTATTAGAAATATCATCTTGTATGAATAATATAAATTCCCTAAAAATAGCTGACCATTCTGCTATACTTAAGGACATATAATATTCTGATATGTGCATTATAGTTGTAAGTCTTATTATTACTATGAGTCAATATAAAAATATGAAGAAATTATATGGATTTATAAATTATTAGTGAACAATACTTGATATAGATAGAATCTCAAACAAGATAATCTTCATTTTTAATATCTCTCTAAGATACTTTAATTCTTTACCTTTACCTTAACCTAAAAATTGAGGCAACTACTCAATAATATAGCCAAGCAATTTAATTTGTGTAGAATATAAAAATTGATGATGATAATATTTATAATCGGTTTAACGGATGTTGTATATAAAATATAATTATTGTTGAATACAATATCTCAATATATATATATATAATTAACGAGCAAATAACATGATCTAATCCTGAATGAGACGTATTTTTTCCATAATAAAATAGAAATACTTCAAGGTTCAGGAGATATTTTAGAAAAAGTAAATAGAATACTAAATAATGCAGAAAGTGTTGTAAATGCCTGTTTAAATCCCTTTTTTCTACAAAGTTATGTAAATAATTTGGAAATACGGAATAGCTATATAAATGCTCAAAGTCGGTGTGTAAAACTTAGATGTATTACAGAAGTAACTGAAGATAATATAGAACAGTGTAGGCAGCTGATGTCGATTGCAGAAGTTAAACATTTACCAAAAGTTATCGGTATTCTACTAGTAACTGATAAGGAATTTTTTAGTGATATAGACCCATTACCATTTTCTAGTTCTTCTCAACTATTGTATAGTTGTATGGAAAAAGTAGTAAAACAACAACTTGACATATTTGAAAGTTTATGGAATAAAGCTGTTTCCGGAGAAAAGAAAATAGCAGAACTAGAAAAAGGTATTGTTTCAGAAGTTACAGAAGAATTAACTGATGAAAATGAAATTACATTTAGAATAAGAGATTCTATTATAAATTCTCGTGATCATCTATTTGCATTAAACAATTTCAGAGGGATGAAAATTCTTTATGATAACTTTTGGAATGAGCAGTTAGATCTTTTAAAACGATATAAAAAAGGAAAACACTTTCATGGAATACGATATATACTACATATAGATAAAGAAACAATTCCTTTGGTTTCTATATTTCAGAAAACAGGGATACAAATGCGTCATATTAAAAACAATACCCCAATACAAAATTTTTCAATTATTGATAACATTTTATATTCTTTTATAGAGGAAATTAAAGAAGGAAGAATATTTCCAAATTTATTTGTAATAAATGAATCTACAAGTGTTAATCATTATAAGAAAACCTTTGATAAATTATGGAATGAAGGAATGACTGTAGAAGAAAGAATTCGACAAATGGAAGAAGGAAAAGATCAAATAGAAACAATGATTATTAAAACTCGTATACAATTCCATAATTTTATAATAAGTAGTTTGAAAGATACCATTGAACGGGATTGGTATTTTCAAGATGAAATATTAAGAATAATTTATGAAAATTATTTTGAATTATTTAAAGAGAATATAAAAAAAACATTATTATTAAAAAAGATGAATCAAAACAGCAAGTCAAAATCTCTTGTAAATAAAAATGACAACAATATTGGTTTAAGATGTATATTGAAAATAACTCGACAAAATATGGAATTGGTAGCAAAATTTCTTGAAATAGAAGGTGTCTACATAAGACATGCCAGTAATCCTCTACCCATCAATTTCGAAGTTTCAGATACAAAATTTAACGTTTCTATGCGTACATCTAATAAAATAGATACATCGTATGTATTTTCTATCCCAGATCTATCGCTTATAAAATATTATAAATCTATATTTGAAGACCTATGGGATGAGGGTTTGGATGCTAGAATAAAAATAAAGGATATGAGTTCAAATCTAAATACAGAAGAAGGATTCACAGAATTAATTGAAAATCCTTATAAAACTCAACAACTTTTGATCCACCATATACAAAAAGGAACTAAAGAAATCTTAATCATCCTTCCATCAATAAATGCTTTCTTTAGATATAGAAAAATAGGGATATTTAATATTTTAGAAAAAAAATTGTTAAATATTAATATTAATAATAATCATCATCATGATAGCGAAGAAAATAGTAACAAATTATTAGTAAAAATATTAACCCCTACTAACAATAACTTAGAGAAAGATATTACAAGTATTTACAACAGAATAAAAAAAACAAACAAACAAAAAGAAAATATTGAATTTAGAAGAATAGAATCATTATCCGAAATCAATACTGCATGTATAATCATCGACAAAAAAGATTTATTGGTTATTGAATTAAAAGATGATTCCAAAGATAATTTTTTGGAAGCAATTGGATCATCAATATATTCTAATACTCCAACTACTGTTTTTTCCTATATCTCAATTTTTGATACTCTTTGGACCCAAACAGAATTATATGAAAGTATTAGAATCGCAAATGATGAACTGCAGAGTACCACAGAAGAATTGAGAGAATCGTTACAAATATTAGCGAATGTAAATCAAGAACTTACATTCACCAATGAACTATTAAATAAACACGATAAAATGCAAAAAGAATTCATAAATGTCGCAGCCCATGAATTAAGAACTCCTACTCAATCTATTATAGGATATTGTGAAATGATAGATGCTTTTCCTGAAAATACAGAAAAATATTTAGAACCTGTAAAAAGGAATGCTGAAAAATTGTATAGATTAACAGAAGATATCTTGGATGTATCAAGGATAGAAAGTGGTACTTTAAAACTTGAAAAAAGCAAATTTGATTTAAGAGAAATAATAGTAAATTTAATTGAAGATCTAACAGCAAAGATGAAAAAAGAAGCGAGTGTAATAAAATCAAACAAAGAAAATACTGATAAAAATACCAATATTCAACTAATATATCCGGAATTATCTGCAGAGCCGTTATTTGTTTATGCGGATAAAAATAGAATACAGCAAGTACTTTCTAATTTGTTAAGCAATGCTTTAAAATTTACTGAAGATGGAGTAATTACAATTAATACAGAAAAATTCATAGATAAAATTAATAATAATACAAATAATGAAGAAAAAGAATTTGTATCTATCAAAATAAAAGATACAGGAAAAGGAATAGATCCTGAGGTATTGCCACGACTGTTTGAGAAATTTGCAACAAAATCTGATAAAGGAACAGGTTTGGGTTTGTACATTTCAAAAAATATCATAGATGCTCATGGAGGAAAGATATGGGGACATAATAACAATAAATATGGAAAGAATGGTGCAGAATTCGGTTTTACTTTACCTTTATCCAAATATGAAATTTAAATTCTCATATATTTCAGTGAATTTAAGATTTCTTTAGTTATCAAATTCTTGTTTACATGATTCTCTCGAAGAAATATCAATAGTTTTGTTGATATATCTCATTCAAATAAAATATCTTTATAAATTCTCATTTGTCTTTTACCATTCTAAGTGTTATTAAATAAGTAAAAATTTTATTGTTAATTCTAATTTATTTAAGATGATATCCTAATTTCAAAATTTAATTTTATCTTATAATTTTAATAAGAGAATGTATTCTATGATGCATAGTCAACTGAATTTCATTATCAAATGACATACCACAATGATGGCAATGATATATCCCCAAATTTTCAGCTTTATTTTTATTTAAAATAATAATCTTGTATTTATCTTGCGAATCGCTTGCTATTGCATAATCTCTGGTTCTATGTTTTATGAGTGTATTCTTTAACTTTTGTATGGATATTATAGGAACTAAAAATTAAAAAAATTATGATAACTAAGACTATCAAAAATCTAGTACGAGTACTAACAATTCGATTATTTATCTTCCACTTCCAGGTAATCCTATTCCTTTGAATGGAGAGCGATAATCACTTTGTTCTTCTATTCCTTCGTTAGTATTAACTTTTACGATACTTATATTAGTTTCAGGTTTAGGATAAAAGAAAAAAGACTGTGCTGGCGCCAATAAATCCAGATCTTGAATATCTCCTTTTCCTAAATTTACTATTATTCCAGTAAGAGGGTCTATTCCTGTATTGGTTACTTTAACTCTGTAAAAAGTTCCCGAAATATCAGTTTTATCTTTAATAGCATCAATTTCTAATGAATATTGTTCTTTATTTTGTTCTTTTGAAATAAAAAATATAATCGTAAACATAGCTATTGCAAGACTAATAATCATATAATAGAGTGTTTTCAACTACTTTCTATATCAAGTATTTGAAATATTTAGTTATCGTTCAGCCATCAGTAGAGGTATTGAACTTTGTATACTACATTGATACATATTCTACTATTGCTAATTATGTCCAATCTTTAAAATTTTTTACTTCTCTTTTTTTCATTTCATTTAGTTCTAAATATATATAATAAAAATAATATAATTGCAATAAATCTAATAACTATCAAAGGAAGAATCAGCACAAATAATTTAAAAAACTTAAAAAAGGAGAAATTATTTATATTAAATAATAAAGGAGAAAAGTATATTTATTATTTGTAGTAAAAAGATTGGCGTTACTATAACTGATTAAACAATTAAGTTGGAGATGATTATGATTGTTATTCCAATGGCAGTTATTATTGAATATTTTGAGAACTATTGATTTGTATTAATTAACTTTTTATTATCATATATTGAATATATATTTGGGATCACTTTAAGATTTTTATTTAAAAGAAAATTACTTTCTATTAAAAAATTTGAGCTCATGAAGATTAAATCACTTATTCATTTAGGCTATGTTAAGTTAAGGAAAATAGATGAATAGAATTGAAAATCTTGTAAAAGTGAGCACAGAACATAATAGACTTACAGATATGACTATTATTTACCCTTACGTTAACAGGGCCTTCATTTATATTATAACAATATCGTTATTTAAGAATGAAATGAATAAGAATAAATGTAAAAGGCAGACAGAATATTTTTGTGGACATCAACTTCTCTAAGGATATGTTTGACATTATAGATAAGACTAAACATAAATTAGATATTATTAATACTGCAAATAACCTCCTGCTAGAAACTATTACTTATAATAGTACACCATATCAAAATTGCATCTTTCAGAATAAGATTTATTATTTAGTACTAACTAAAATAGCAATTTTAAATAATGAACATCATACATATCATTCTAGTTTGTTTAACAGAGAAAAAAATAATTTGTCTCATATATTCCTGAGAATATTTCTACTTATTATACTCTTAAAGATAATACTACTAAAGAGACACAACTGCCTTATAATGAAAATTGTAATTATAGAATTTAATTAATATGTCAGAAATAACTTCACTTTTTATAGCAATTGTAATACTATTTTTTCCTGATCTACTTAATAAAAAATATATATTTAATTATTTATGGGATGTATTATCAAAATCTTATAAAACTGATGTTGAACCTGTTAAGGATTTTTTTATAGATATAGATTCAAACAAATTTGATAAAGTATCTAAAAAAGAGACAATAACTACTTATTTTGAATATGGATTTTCTGTTCTTGGTTTGTTTATTACAATAATAATCACTTCATTTTCGATTATAGGTATAATATTATCAAATGTTGGCAATTTTCCTATTATTACTGTTAATTTAATAATATTTATTATTTTGATAATATTGGTATTTGAGATTCAACATCTTCTTTCTCATAATAAAGCAGATAAAGAAAAGTTACATGTATATAATTCAAAATTAATGCTTAAACTAAAAATAATAATTGTGGTAATTAATTTGTGTCTTACTCTATTTAGTTTTTCATTAATCCCTAATTCATAGATCGAATATAAAAAAGGAGATATAAAAATCCAAGGTCTCTAATTTATATACTATAAAAAAAATTAAAAAGAATTTTTAAATATATCATGTTTATATTTAGATTTGATTTTAGAATTTTTTTATAGTATTATCAAATTAATTCTTCTCTTCACTTATCCTTAAATAATTAATCCAATCAAATAAATGTAATATTTATTCATAATTGTAAATTGTATACCAATACCAACTTGAAAATTAAAAAAGCAGTAGTAAGTCCTAAATCATTGAATTACATAGAAGGTTTATGTCCAATGCAAAATCTATGTTTAATCCACACGATACGATTGTAAGCAAAAGAGCTTCTGGAATTTTACTTATTTTTGGAATTTTGGTATTAATTATTGGATTAGGAACTACACTTTATACAATGAATAATAATTTTGTAATTTATTTATCGGGAATTGGAGTAATACTAGCTATTTTTTCCTTCATTTACATAATAAAGCAATATGAAAGGTCTATTATCTTGCGATTTGGGAAATATCATAAACGAATAGGACCAGGAATTAACTATAGGATCCCTTTTATCGATAATGTCTTGGTAATTGATATAAGAGAAAGAGTAAGAGAATTTAAAGCAGAAAGAATGTTGACAAAAGATAACGTCCCAGTAACAATTGATGCGATTTTGCGCTATAAGATAATTGAGGATAGGGCAAAGGATGCTATTCTAAATGTAGAAAATTTTAATGAAATGATTCAACAAGTTTCACAGACAACATTAAGGAATAATATTGGATCATCATTATTTCAGGATATATTATCTAAAAGAGAAGAAATTAACCAACACATTAGATCAATTATATCTAATGAAGCAAGTAATTGGGGAATAGAAGTTGCAGGGGTTGAAATTCGTCAAGTAATTATACCACAAGAATTAGAAGCGGCTATGTCAAAACAAGCCCAAGCAGAACGAGAAAAAAATGCTAGAATTATTTACAGTGAATCAGAAGTTCTTGTAGCAAATAAATTTGATGAGGCATCAAAAGTATATGCAAATAATCCTGTTGCATATGCATTAAGACAATCAAATATGTTGTTTGAATCTATAAAAGTTCAAGGTAATACAATAGTAATGGTTCCTTCTGAAACGTTGAATTCCATGGGTTTTGGCAATTTGGCAATGACTGTAGCATACCTTGAAAATACTAAAAAAGCAGCATCTACAATGGAACAAAAAGAAAATAAAAATTGACAAGTCTTAAAATTGTCAAATAAGAAATTTAGATATAACAATAATTAAAGAATTAATACCATATAATTCCTGAATATACTCTACTTTCATTTAGTTTGATAAAGAAATTTATTAGAATACAATATTAATATTTTAGTAATAAAAATAATAACAAATAAAATTTATTAACTTTTACTACATGATAATATTGATGATTGTGAAGAATAAGTAGAAAATGTTAATTAAAAAATGAAGAAAAAATCACTAGCATTGAGTACAATAAAGAAAAAAGATATAATATTTCTTCTAATACGAATTACTACATAGCTCAGAAGTCATCTTTTTTAATAATAATAGTTAGAAATTCTTTTGATTAGGTTAATAATGTTATTAATATCAAAATAGAATAGATCTCAAATTAATAGTTTGAGCTATATTAGAAAAAAATTCTTTGAGAATGAATAAAGTATTTAGTTTATAATATTATATAGGAATGATATTTTTAACCAGTATTACTTTTCCGATACGATGAATTAAAATAATGCTCTTTCCTAAACATATTTGAAGATAGTATCCAAGAAAACTGTATAAATAATCAAAGTCATCTATTCCATACTTATGTTTGAACACAAAAATTGGTTTAGAGAATTAATTGTAATAATTTTAATAGGTATTTTATCGAGTATTATATGTTCTACATTTGCTCCATTCCCATTTTCTATTCCTGTTTCTATTGGTCTTTTAATATTTATAGTATGGATAATTAGAAAAAAATCTTTGCAGGAACTAGATAATTTATAAAATTTAATGTCTTTTATAATTACCTATTAATAATGTTGTTGTTCATTAAACTATATATTTTATTTTTTGTCATGTAGTAAGTGATCAACAATAAAAATAAGCTGTTTCATCAATTTTATAGTTAAAAATGAATAATGAAATCGATGTAAAAGAAGTTGCTTTTAACAATATAATTCAGTGGTTATCTGATATTGGTTTTATAATAGAAGAAAAGGAGAGAAATAAAATCTAATTATCTGTAACTTTCTTTACTCACGATCAGAATCTCCTATTTTAGTCGCTTCTTTTTTTTGATTCTGTCTTAATCTTCTCTGGTACCTGTGTGAGTATTTCTCCAATATCATTTTTCTTATCCTATCTTTATTTTCATACATCATCTTAATACTATATTATCAATAACATTAAATAGAGTCTTATCTAAAGTTAAATATGTTTTATTAAAATAAATATTACTTATTTTCATATGATTTGATATTTTTATCACAAAATAAGCATATATTTATCTAATTATAGTAATGACTTTTATTATTCTGTAATATTTTCTTTTCTGCCATTAGCATAATCAACTGTTACTTTTTCTTTGACTATATCTAAATCAATTTTCTTAACTT
>JAICHH010000051.1 GCA_025922715.1 Nitrososphaeraceae archaeon | reverse complement strand
TCTTTGGTTATCTTAAAATAAACAGTAGCACCATCAAATCGTTCTATTAGATGTTTAGGAAAGTAGAATCTGTCTTTGGCTACAGTTCCTTTTTGTGTTATTACATGTTCTCCTACAATCTCTTGAACTTCACCAAAATCAGTATCATCTCCCAGCCCTCTTGCTTCTTTTTTTATAATGTCTTGTATATTAGAGTCATTTAGAGGAATATCATTTGATATATTCTTTATGGTTCAACATTCTATATAATGGCTACAATTATAGTAAAAGATTGTTTTTTAAATAATAAAAATAAATGTCAATTGTTCATTTAAAATTTTGAAAACAAGTTTTAATTAAAAATGATTTTTATAACTTGGGAAATTTTTATTAGATTTGTATATTCACAATACATTAATAATAATTATAAATTAAATTTGAATAAAGTTAATGTCTTATTTATGCTTCAATATTTTGTAATACTTTTTTTAATTTTATTCCTCCTGCTGTTGTGATTCAATCATAGCAAATAACAAATTTCTTTCATATTCTTTCTTTGACCTTACAGAATAGGAATCTCCAAAACAACACATCCCACATTTTCTTTTCTTTAGATTACCTTCTTTTGAAGGATCGAACTGATAAGAACAATTTTTACACTTCATTTTTTTATCCTCTTTTTAAGGTAATAACTTTTGATAGGAAAATATATGAAATATATTTTCTATATGTAATATCTCGATTTAAGTATATCTCATATATTTAATATATTAAATATATTACTTTCATAACTACAATTATATATATATTCCATATATTATATATATTCAATTGATAACTTCGATCAGAGTTACTGAAGAAACTAAAAGAGAATTGACAAAAATTGGAGGGGAATTAACTGCGAAGGATGGAATTGAACGATCAATGGAGGATATCTTAAAAACTTTGATAAAGGCTTATCGTAAAAAATAGTAGTAAATTAAATAATCAATTAAAAAATTGTGTTCATATCGATAATTTTAGCAAAACGCAGAAATATCATCTTCTTTTGTTGTTGTTTTTGTTCTTCTTTGCAACTCCCAATTTATAATAATTTTGCAACATTCCAACATCTCTAGTTGATAGACAATTTTACTAGTATGTTCTATATCTCTTCTTGCCATTTTCAATTCATATTCTAACCTTTTAATTTTAAAATTTACTATTTGTTTTAAAGATTCTAAACTATTCTCTTTTTTTTGCTTATCTAGAACCCATTGTAATGTTTCAATTTGTAATTGGAGCATCTCATTTACAATTGGATAATTTTGAGAACTGATGTGATATTCTAGCGTTTTAATCCCTTCATTGATGTTTTCTTCCAAACTTCTTTCATATGAGATAATCATCTGTTCACTTGAATTGAGTATTATAAAACAAGGAAATCACTTTTAATAGAGGGGGAGAGGGTTACATTTGAATATATAATCTAAATCTAAATTGAATTTATTGCTAAAAATTCTATACGATACACATAAAAAAGTTTCATAAATGATACCTAACTTGTTGCTAGACGATCTTGGTGGGGGGGGGAGTCAACTGATTTTGACACAATTTTGTAGTTAAAATAAATAAATGATTTTTAAAAAAACTTTTTATGCAATCATATGAAGTATTATGGTGCAGTGTTTCACTTAAAAAAAGAATTTACTAAATCCAGTTTAGTTTTATATCTTAGTTTTATTTTAGTCACATGGTCTTTACTTCAAATATCATTAACAGATTTTTTTGAAAATATATGAAATCTATAAGATGAGATTGTAACCACTCAGGCCCCTCTAACTGAATCAAATCATAAAGTTTATTGGTTCTTTCTTTTACATCTTGACCTTCTAATTGCAAAAATGTTAAAAAAACGTCTAACCTTCTTGGCCATTGTCTCTGTGTCTCTGGTGCCTTCAAAGCATATTCAAATGCAGAATAAGCATCTTTTTTGGTTAACTGACTGACCACATTGTTATAGTAATTGTGGGCCTAAATATAGTTACAGAAACGCAATGGGCCTAAAGGGGTTTGAACCCTCGACCTACCGGTTATGAGCCGGTCGCTCTACCAGGCTAAGCTATAGGCCCAACTATTTCAATTATATTCAATAAAGAGGTTATAAAAATTTAAGTGTGAACGGCAAAAATCAATTCATAAACTCTTTTACGTAATTATCGTAGACTACATCAAGAATTTGATTTTGAGAATTCAAGGAACGAACGGATGCATTTAAGATAATTTCGTTTAAATCTTTGGTATTTCTAACTAAATTGTAATCTAGCAAAAGTGTTTTCCATAATCTAGCATGCTCTATATCTGCAGTTTGATGTATCTTAAAATATGTTATATCTTCATCCGAGAAAATATTATAAAATTTTTTTAATCCTTCAATTTTTGCTTTACTAATTTGAGGAAGTTCTTTCTCAAATGAATACATGGTTGATGCACCTTCTACTATCGACGAAAGACATGATTCCTTTAAATTTTCAATAGCCAGATTAACCTCATTATTTCCTTCATATTCCAATAATTCTTGTTTTTCAATACCTAGTGACTGTGCAAATTTTATCCATGGTTCGATATGTTGATATTCTTCATATTGAGTATTTTTCACTGCTTTCACATACTGATTTCTAGGATCATAGTTTTCCAGATTCTCATGAATATTATCAACTAATTCAGGAACAGCTTTTACCAACTGGAAGTATTCTTTGGAATAACTACGTAAATGGTTAATCGTTAGTTTTCCTTCCCTCCATAGAATGTAAAATCGATGATTTAATAAACTTCTTTTACTGATTTGATCGTCAATTATTTTGATTAATAATCCTACCTTGCTCGAATCAACACTATTGTATATCATATATATTAAAACATAGGAAGATTAGAAAAACCTTTTGTATTCTTAAATATTATTACCATTTTAAATTAAGAAAAGATTTTATAGAAATTAAAATTACACCTCATCGTGCTCCGGTGGTGTAGGAGCTTTAATCTAGCTGCACAATCCGGTCAAGCATTGTGGCCTTTCGAGTCGCAGATCCCGGGTTCAAATCCCGGCCGGAGCAATGAAAATACTTTGCTTATAACTAACTAGTACAGATATTATTACCTAAAAAGCTCCATAGTAGCATTAATATTCTTATTATTTTTAACTAAAGTGAAGATTAAATATTTGGATGGCGATATTTTAAAAGGAAAAAATACAAATCAAGAATCAAGTAGCTCATTGATGGAACAATTTGGAGATTTTTTATTAAAAATCAATGATACTTTAGAAAGAGAATTGAATCTGTATTCCTGGTCTGAATTTTATTCTCCTCTTAAATACGCTTGCGAGGGGGGAAAACGAATCCGGCCACTTATATTATTGTTGTCATCTGAAATAATTAAATCAAAAAATAATGAAACTACTATTCTCACAAACCTTCCTCAACGTTTTTCTAAAATCGATGACGAAAGATTTCTTGCAGCAACTGCAATAGAACTTTTACATACAGAATCAGTGATACACGATGATATTATTGATGAGGAAAATATGAGAAGAGGAAAACCCTCTTTTCATATAAAATATGGATATAATAACAGTATTTTAACGGCAGACTTTGTACTTGGAATTATTTTAAATATTACCTCGAAATTAAATAACCCTCATATTTCCTCAGAGATTGCAAATGCGGCTATTCGTATGAGCGAAGGGGAAATAATGGAAATTAGATTAAACAAAGATCATACTATTACAGAAGACGATTATATCAAAGTATTAGAACACAAAACAGCTTCTCTCTTTGAATCTTCTACTCGAATTGGTGCTATTTTAGCTGATGCGAATGAAGAAGACACTCGAGCAATGGGAAATTTCGGACATTTGATGGGAATAGCTTACCAAATTCATGACGACCTTGATGATTGGAATAATGAGGATAGACTATTTAACTTACTCATGAAACAGAATAATCATTCTCAACTTCTCGTTAGTAAAATGGAAAACTTGTACAAATCTTATTCACTCAAAGCAAAAAATGAACTTAATCTGGTTATAAATAATATTAAAAATAATTATACCAATCGATTAAAACGTCAATTAGAAGAACTTACTAATCTTAATATGTTACCAGTTGGTTCTCCGTAAATATTATTACTATTTTATTAGGTCAACTTCGAAGGGCATTAATTCTTGTCCTTGAATTAAAGATTAAAAAATGAAAGGAGATAACTCAAAACAATTGTAAAAATATATTGGCTCTAGTTTTCTTGAGAGGATGCTCATTTTTTGAAATGAGTTTCATCAATATAGATATTTTAATAAGAATAGGTACATTTCCCAGCGTCATCTGTCTTAAAGAATTATTAAGGTAAAATTTGTAATGGTCTTTACCGTTATCTCATCCCAGACAAACAATTCTGACAATGTACTTTCAAGAATGTTTTTTATATAACTTTAATAAATACTAACTATGGTATCCGGAAGGTATTTCAACCGAGGAGTGAAAACTTTAGATAATCCAGACATAGGGTACGTTGTAAGAGAAACTCCAGATAAGATAATAGTATTTGGTGGAAAAGGTAATAGATATGATATCCCATTATCTGAGATTCAACAAGTAGGCGCAAATGTTCTTATTGGTCTGCCATTTTCAGAGTTAGAAAGAAAATATATAGTAAATCGAAATGATCCGCTTCCAACCAGTAGAACAGATCCGTGGAAAGATGAGAAAAAACAAGTTGATTTAGCATATTATGAAGGAAAGTATCCCAAATCACTCTTTAACAAAGGTGTTAGGGCAGAAAATGAGGATGATCTAGGTTTTGTGGCAAAGGAAACACCAGATAAGATAATAGTATTTGGATATTCTAATGATAGATATGATATTCCCAAATCCGAGATAATAGCAGTAGGAATGAATGTAATAATTGGAAAAAATTTTCCAGATTTAGCTAAGTATAAAGTTAATAGAGATGCCCCATTACCAACAGGCGAATCAATTGAAACAATTGCTGAAGAAGCCTTTCCTGAAAATCACCATAATCAACCAGAAGATAATAAGAGTTCTTATGAATAATTGATTTATATATGTACAAATTCTTCAATTTTTTTTTAATGACAACTACAAGTTATTCGATCGATTTTCTAATTTTTTATCAAGATCTCCAATCAATATAAATTATTTTATTTATAAATTAAAAATAACCTCAAAATATTATGCTTTCATTATTATAATCAATAAATAAAGTCAATTCACGATTTACTCATTTAGCCAAAGTTATATAATACTGACTGTATTGATACTGGACTGTACTGATATTGGACTGTATTGATATTGATGATTTCTAAAAGTATATTTTCTGGTATAGTGTTCTCCTTACTTCATCATGGTAAAAACCGAAAAGGTATAATAATATTTGGCGGGTCTCTACTAGCAATAGGATTTATTGGAATGTTAACTACTGGTTCTATAGTAATACAAGATACAGCTAATAATAACTTGACTCCCTAGGGTTAGCCTAAAACAGGAATTATGGGTATTTCGGTTTATTCTTTTGAATACGCATTTCTTTTTAAAACAATTTTTGGACTTTTTTTATTTGCAGGAGGAATGGTTGGAATGGATTCAAAGAAAAAACTAAAATAACAAATTGTCTAGGTTTATTTTCGCTAGTAGACATATCCTTAATATCATAACAAACATTTTACTCTTCCCAATAAAAAATATAATTTAGTTAACGATAAGTGCATCAGAAAATTGATAACAAAATAAATATTAAAAAACAATACATTTTATGAAAAATAGGTGAATAATTTATAAATATATCTACTTCAGTACAACTCTCTTATCTACAAAAGAATCACTAACCAATTAATTGTCTAAGAAAAGTTATTAATTTACTTTTATTCTATATTAATATGCTTGCAAAGATTATTAGCTTCACTAAAAATATAGTCAGGGTTACTCAACTGGATATTGATGATTATGGCTCTCTAATACCAGTTGGAGATCTTGAATTACTCTTTTCTCACAATAATCGCAATTTATATGAGTTATTAAAAAATTCAACATATGCTGCAATATTTACCGAAAAAGACGTTTATAACGAAGGATCGTTAGACTTTAGATTAGATGTAAAGTTAAATAATATTATCTCGGTAATTCCTCTGACACTAGACGAACTTAATGATGAAAAAAAGAAAGTAATTGAGTCAGCTGAAAAAAGATATAAAGAATAAATTTAGAATATAATATAGAATATAATATTAGAAGTCAAAAACCTTAATAATGGTTATATTAATCCAAAATGGAAAATTTTAAGGAATATCTACATAGATATTATTTTCTTTTTCAATTATTTTATAAATAACTAAATCATTTGATTTTTTCCATTCTGGATTTTGATGCAGCCATTTAGGAGGAATATTTTCGAGCTTTCCAGTACTTATATTATATTCAAAATCATGCAAATAGCATATAATACGCTGGTTGCTATATGATATAGTACTTTTTGATAATGATGCACCTCGATGGGGACAATAATTTTCACATGCAAATAATTTACCATTAATTTTACCTATCAAAATATCGATTATTTTATTATCAGGTCGTAAATGAATGACTTCCATGCTATTATTTTTTATCATATTGGTATGACATATCTTATGAAGCATATCTCCAATTACTCTAGAAAGTATCTAATTTATTTTATAGTACTTAATTTTTATAATATTACATTCTGCTATACATTTTTAAAATTTACAGATACTATCACTTTGACAGTTAAAGTATAACTAAATTATAGAATAACCATTATTTAAGATATTAAATTCTTATTGAAATTAAGTAGACATCTACTCAAGATCGTTTTTGTGAAGTTAAAAATACTAAAGTTGAAATATCTAAGAAAATATAGAATGTATGAAAACATTGAGAATAGCTAGTTTTATACCAGCAACTGAAGTTAGAACATATCTTTCAGACAGATCCTATGGTGGAGGATATAGTGGAGGAAGACGAAGTGGTGGAGGATATGGAGATAGAAACAGACCTAGACGTTTTCGTCATTCACCAGTTAAGGTAGGCGAACAATACGATGTAACAATTGAAGCTATTAGCAACCGAGGAGATTCTGGAGTTGCCAAGATAGAAGGATTTGTAATATTTGTACCTGGAACCAAGGTTGACGAAAAGATTAAAGTCAAAATAACAAAAGTTGGAAATGGTTATGCTACTGCAGAATTAGCACAACAAACAAGTGATCAAACTGCTCCCGAAAACTCAGAACAACTACAAGAAGATACAGAAGAAGGAGAAGAAATAGAAGAAGGAGAAGAAGAAAAGACATAACAAGATTTTTTTTATGATTCGGAAAATTGAGGACAGGCTTGTTTTTTATTTTGAAAGCAATTTCTGATTTATTTATAAATTAGATTTTTATTTTTGATAATTTTTATTAGTTATTCGAAATTTTGAGATAATAATAAGAAATCACTATAATATGATAATCATACTTGTAGTTGATCATTATAAAGTAATGGATCTTTAAATTATTATTAGTATATTAAAATTATATAATATTTTTATCTTTTTCTATGAAATAATATTATATCGGAATGATGAATAAGTTTAAGTTTATGCATAGATTACCTAAGGATTAATTTCCTCAGTAAAGACAAAAAATAAAAATAAAAAAAATTAGAAATATTCGTTATTAAACTCTATGTTCATCAATGTATCTTAATTACAAAACTGTTGGTAATCATTATTGATATACTAATAAATTAGTAGAGAAATCTTGTAAATTATTACTTTGATATTCGAAGCAATATGTTTATTGATGTGATTAAAATAATTTATCTACTAGATTGACAAAATTAGAAATAAGGAATTTTAATTTTGAGTTATATTTCCAAATGAGGGAACTAATTGATCAATGTGGGTAGGGACAGATATTGAGGCAAATTCTAGTAATGGCGCATGCCATATGCCAAATCCTACCATAAAAATGATCGCAAATACTAATACACATAAAATGGCAGTAGGTTCTTTTACCCTTGACATATCACTACTTTCATCGAGGTACATTTTTTTAATAATCCATAAATAATAACCAAGAGATAAGGCACTATTTAATAATCCAGCGATAGCTAAGTAGGGACCCCAAGATATTACGGTTCCACTATCAATCGCAGTTTGAAAAAGTACTAATTTACTCCAAAAGCCATTCAATGGAGGAACACCAGCTAATGCTAATAATGATATGGATAATGCAATTGCGGTTATTGGCATTTTTCTACCCAGTCCACTATATTTTTCTAGACTGTAACTGGCTAATGCTATTGCAACAGCAGCAATAGCCAAAAATGAGGCGGATTTCATTACAGCATGATTAAGGATGTGAAAAAGTGAACCGTCCAACGCAGAACTTGCGTAGGGGGCTAGTGCTAGTCCAATCATCATATAACCAGCCTGAGCAACACTGGAATAAGCCATCATTCGAGGAACGCTTCTTTGTATAAGGGCACCAAAATTACCTACAGTCATCGTAATTACTGCTAAAATAGCAAGAACAATACTCCAATCCAGCCCTACAGCGAACATTCCAATTACTATTACTCTAATGGCTGCTGCAAATCCTGCTTTTTTTGTTCCTGCTGCCAATAAGGCACCTATTGTTGTCGGTGCGCCTTCATAGGTATCAGGCAGCCACATATGAAATGGAACCAATCCCATTTTGAATCCAAAGCCAGCAACAAACAAGCCTATGGCAAGATAAGAAATGGGAATAACACCGGCTAATTTATCTGACGTTTGAGTTGGTGCTGAAAGTTCAGCAAGAATAGTTATAGAATCACCAATATTTGTGGTGCCTGTAATTGCATAGATAAAACCTATCGCAAGCACTAGAATAGCTGAGGAGAAGGCTCCAAACATAAAATATTTTATAGCAGCTTCATTTGAGATTGGATCTTTCTTTGAAAATGCAGCGAGAGCATATGTTGGGATCGACATAAGTTCCCATGCAATAAACAACATGACAAAATCGGTTGAATAAGCTATCAATATCATTCCGATGGTGGATAATAAAATTAGAGAATAATATGAAGAAGAGTTTGAAATTCCTCTCATAAAGTTCCATGAGGAAGCTGATACCATTATAGATACGATTAAAAGAGAAACCGCAAAAAAGGAACCGAACATATCATCTGTAATTACATCCTTTCCAAAATTCATTGCAGGAAGAGGTTCTCCACTTAAGATTCGAGAGATTACTATAAGTAATGAGATAATTAAAGTCCCAAAAGTTATGGCACTAAATAATTTATTTTTATTTTTTCCTTTTTCTTTTTTAAAGGCATCTACTATGGGAATTGCAAGACCTACTGAGCCAAGAAGTATGATTATTATAATTGGCGTAGACGAAATATCAATCATATCTTATCTCTCCAACTCCTCCTATAAGTATAACATAAGTAGAACAACGATAATTCCAGCAGCGAAGACAAAAAGATATGTTTGAGTAACTCCAGTCTGAGTGAATTTTACCCATTTTGACAAATAGCTCATAGAATACTGTAATGCAGGATTAATTCCTTGTGCAATAATATTCTCAAAATATAACCAAATAAGTTGGTAGAGACGTAGTGGTATTTTTACAAATCCCCAATACAATAGACTATTAAGATACCATCTATTATACAAGAAAAGCCATACCTTCTTTAATACTGGGTATTGTGAAATAATTTCTGGATCCTTTTTTCTAATAATATAAAAAAATATTCCCAACCCCGCCCCTATACCAAAAGCTACAAATGATGATATTAATGCAATAGGGTTTAATGCGTCGGTTGATTGGCCTGGCTTCTGCTCTAAGTTGGGTGCAGAATTATGAGCACTAATCGGATCTCCTATACCAAATGAGCTGGATAGATAGGATGCCATAATGGAATGAATCTCTTGTTCAAACATAAATCCCACTAATCCAATAAATACAGTTGAAGTTGCTAAGATGGCAAATGGAATCCACATAATTGGTCTCACCTCATGAATTGGAGGTTTAGTATATTGTTTAAAGCTATGTTCATCTGAAGGTTCAGAAGAGCCAGAGGACAGAGATTGAGACTTGTTATAAGAGTTTTGTTCGATAGTTTGTATATGTTTACTCTTAGTACCAAAAAATACCATTCCTACCATCCTGAATGTGTAGAATGCAGTCATTATTGCAACTATAAATGCAATGAAGAAAAGCGCTATCCCTGTAGATGTTCCTGATTCTAAAAGTGAAGCAAATATCGCATCCTTACTCCAAAACCCAGAAGTTATTAAAGGAGCACCTGCTAATGAAAGGCCAGAAAGTAACATAAAAATAAATGTTTTATTCATATTTTTCCGTAATCCTCCCATATCCATCATAAACCTTGAACCTACTATATGCAATATTGCACCAGCTGCCATAAACAATGATGCTTTAAACATCGCATGACTCATTAGGTGAAAAAATCCAGCAGTATAACCATCAACGAATTGAGTAGAAAGGCCTGCTATTCCCAGTGCCATCATCATATAACCAATTTGTGAACCTGTGGAATATGCCAAAACCTTTTTGATTTCAGGATTTACAATGGCTTGAGTCGCAAGGAGAAATGCAGTTATAGCACCTACCCAGGCAACTACCTCAAAGAAAGCTGCGGTATCAAATGCTGCCAAGGCAAAAAATAATGGTCCAATCCTAGCAACTAGAAAAACACCAGCTTTAACCATTGTAGCGGCATGAATCAATGCAGAAACAGGGGTAGGGCCAGTCATAGCTTCTAATAACCACTCATTCAAAGGAAATTGAGCTGACTTCCCTATTGCTCCTCCAAAAAGAAGAACAGCTGCAGGTACCAAAAGGTTTTGTTCCATCATATTATGAGCCCAAGTCTGATCAGCTAGTAGTTCCTTAAAACCGAAAGTCCCAGCATACATAAAAATTAAAAACATACCAGAAAGCATCATAACATCGCCGGCTCGTGTCATCAAGAATGCCTTTATTCCTGCATGAGTGGGGGATGCCCACATTGCTATACCTTGGACGATATGACCTTCTCGGCCTACATAATCTTTTTTTCTATCTGCATACCAAAATCCTATCAATGCATATGATGCAAAACCTACACCTTCCCATCCAAAAAATACCATCAAGAGATTATCCGAAAGAACAATCAATTGCATTGATCCTATAAAAAATAACATAAAGAACCAATACCGTGTCAGATCCCTATCTCCATGCATGTAACCAACAGA
>JAICHH010000050.1 GCA_025922715.1 Nitrososphaeraceae archaeon | reverse complement strand
TTAAGAAAATCTAAAATATCTTCTTTAGTAATTTCAAAAAATGATTTATTATGATTAAAAAATCTAGAAAGTTGAAATAATCTTTTTATTTTATCTTCTTTCGTAGATTCTTTGATATTGAACTCATTTTGTTCTGCTAGTATGTAGTCGCATAATATTTTTGCATTTTCAGGTTTTTTGGCAAGAAGCTCATAAAATAATTTTGATATATATGGTTTTTGATACTGAGTTATACCATTAATCTTTCTTTTTAAAACTTCAATGGGTATTTCGTTGATTGATTTATTATTGGTAAAAGCGACAGTTGTTTCTTTAGTATTATTCTCATTGAACAGTTGATTGCTCTTATTACTACCAATAGAAGTCTGTTGTTGGTCATTTGAATTCTGTGCTAACATAAAATAACGTCTTTCAAATACGATTTGCGCACAATAAATAAAAATATTTTGCATAAACCCGCGAATATAACGCCGGGAGTGGGACTCGAACCCACGAGTCCAAGGACATCAGCTAGCACGCCAATTTAAATTTCATGATCTCGAGGCTGACCCCTTTTAAGGTCATTTGACTTACCTAGCTTGGGTACCCCGGCATTAATTAAAATATTTATTTGATATTATATATTTTATATATATTAATAATAACTCATTTTATATCTTCAATCTATTACTTCATTTTATCTCATTTTCAATTAATCTATATATATATTGAAGAGAAAGAGAAAACAAATTTCAAATCTAAAGCTAATTTTTACTTAAGTACATCAGATCGTTCAAAATAACAAATAATAATCAAAAATTATATGATTTGATAAGAAACAACATGACGCTATCATCACTAAAAGACAAAAACCTACAAAAAATTCTTTTAGAGATTGGATATGATTCACTTTATCCAATTCAAGAACAAGCTATTTCTAATGGACTATTAAGAGGCGAAAATTTACTTATAACATCTCCTACAGCAAGTGGAAAGACACTCATAGCAATTATGGCTGCTTTAAAAAAAATGGAGAAAAAAGAGAAAGTGATCTATATGACACCACTTAGATCTTTAGCTACTGAAAAATACCATGATTTTTTAGAATTAAACTCTATTAATTTTACTAACAACAACAACAATAAAAATTTAGCAACAGTTACTAAAAATATAGACTTTGAAAAGAAGTATGTAGCCAAAAAGAAAAAAGGAGATAGAAAGAAAAGTTTTATTGTAAAGCTTGCAATGGGAAATTATGATTCTCCAGGTAATGATCTTCTGAATGCAGATATTGTAATTTTAACTAATGAAAAATTAGATGCACTAATTAGAAATGATAGTGAATTATTATCTAATGTAGGATTATTTGTTATAGATGAAATTCATCTAATGGGTGACAAAGATCGTGGTCCAACTCTAGAAATGATGATAACAAAAATTAAAAGATTTTATCAAGAAGCCCAAATTCTTGCCTTAAGCGCAACAGTTTCCAATTCCAAAGACATAGCTGAATGGTTAAATTGTAAATTAATAGAAAATAATTGGAGACCAACTGAACTACTTGAAGGTGTATATGATAGTGGTATAGTTCGTATGAATAATAATACCAAAATTAAAATAAATACTTATTATAATTTTCAATCTATTCCTGTGTCAGTTGCAATAGATTCTTTAGAAAGTGGAGGTCAAACTATAATTTTTGCTGAGACTCGTAAACGTGCAGCATCACTTGCTGCAAAGTCTGTCCAGGGTGTTTTTAGGTTATTAGATAAAGATCAGAAAGAAAAAGCTAAAAAATCAGCATTACAATTGTCAAAAATTTCAGATGATACTGATATTACTAAAAATCTTATTGAGATGGTTTCAAAAGGTGTCGGTTTTCATCATGCTGGATTAAGTCAACCCATAAGAGAAATAATTGAAGACTCATTTAAACAAGGAGTAATTAAATTACTAGTAGCAACTCCAACCTTAGCAGCAGGTGTAAATCTACCAGCACGTAGAGTAGTGTTGTCAAGTATTTTACGATATGATTATGATATTGGAACAAATATTCCAATTAGTATTTTGGATTATAAACAATTTTGTGGTAGAGCAGGAAGACCAAAATATGATACTTTTGGAGAAGCAATAATTATACCAGAATCAGGTATGAATTCTGAAGAATTATATGATCATTATATACTTGGAATTCCAGAACCTGTTAATTCAAAACTTTTTAATGAAAAGGCCTTACGTTTCCATATCCTCAGTACTATTTCTACTATTCCTGGTATGAAAAAATCAGAATTATATGATTTATTTTTAAATACGTTATTTGCCCAGAATTATAGAAAATCAACTATAGTTTTCAAAATAGATGTTGCACTAGAATCGCTTGAAAAGTGGGATCTTATTAAATCAAAAAATGAAAGGTATATTGCAACTGATTTTGGAAAAAAAACTTCTATCTTATATATAGATCCTCTTACAGCTATCGAATTTAAAAATGAATTAGATACATTAAACGAAATAAATACAAATGAATCGTTAAAGGCAATAACTCAACATACACAAAATGAGTATAATAATCTCATTATAAAATTTATACATGTTATATCTGAGTGTTCAGACTTTTATCCAAAGCTTACCTTAAGGAAAAAGGATATGGATTATTTTTATAACTTTGTCAATAAATACATGGAGGAGGAGGAGGATTTATTATTTGACCTAAATGAATACAATTGTTCAAGGAGTTTTTTGGGGTTATATGAATGGATTAATGAGAGTAGTGAAAGAAACCTAAGTGATAGACTTGGAATTGAACCAGGTGATATGCATAGAATTGTAGAATCAGCTGATTGGTTATTATATACACTAAATGAGTTTGCTAAATTGTTTAATAGGTATGACATTCTTGAAACTTTATCCGACCTTCGAATTAGAACAAAGTACGGAGTGAAACAAGAATTGCTTCCACTAATTAAGTTGGAAGGTGTAGGAAGAATACGAGCCAGAGCGTTATATAATGCTGGATTTGTCGATATTAAATTATTGAAATCAACCTCAGAATCGACTATATCTAGTATATCTAAAATTGGGCCATCAATTGCAAAAAAGATCAAAAAACAATTAACATAGTCAAGTTGATATTCATTTTTCGTCTAATAAAAAAGATTATTTTTATATATAATTCAGTAAAAAAATATACATATAATAATGAAACAAACTAGTGGCTATACTATATGATATTTTCTGATGTCAATTCACTTATTATGGTATTTATTTATGGAATATTTGCTTCTGCTATTTCGTTTTTGACTGTTTATTTTGCTATGCCAAAGGCAATTGCATTCCTATTGGAAAAAGGTATGATAGTGCAAGATTATCATAAATCTGCAAGACCAAAGATTCCTAGACCGGCCGGTCCAATTCTAATAATAGGAATTACACTATCTTTAATGGTAATTTATTGCTTAACATTCAACGAAAAAATTCTGGCTATCTTGTTTAGTACTGTTATTGCTTTCCTAATAGGCTATATAGACGATAGAAAAGTAATGCCAGGTTGGTTCAAACCTGTTGCGCTATTGATTGCTGCATTGCCCATTCTACTATTAGGGGCGTATGATACTAATCTAAATCTTATATTTGGTAATGCTTTTATTCCGCTTTTATACATACCAGTTATTCTAATAGCTATTCCTGTAATTGGAAATACTATTAATTCTATTGATGTATTGAATGGTGTAGCTAGTGGTTTTATACTAATTGCATGTATTCCATTAATTATTAGTGTCTATATATTTGGAAGTGTAGAAGTTTTTTTAGCATCGCTCTCTTTATTTTTTGGAACTCTTGCTTTTTATAAATTTCACAAATTTCCAAGTAAAATATTTCCAGGAGACTCGGGTACTTTGCTGTTAGGTACGATGTACGGTGCAATAGCCATAGCAGGCAAATCAGAACTTATTGCAATTATTGCATTACTTCCTGCAATATTTAACTCATTTTTATTCCTTTCTAGTGTAAAAAGAATAATTGAACATAGAGAAATTACAGCAAGGCCTACATCTTTAACTGATGATTTTAAACTAGCCGCATCTACAGATAAAAAAGCTCCAATTACTCTCTTAAGACTACTTTTAGTTGACGGTCCACTTTCAGAAAATGAATTAGTTAACAAAATCTTTAAACTAGCAATCTTTTCATCAATTTTAGCATTAATTTCAATTGTTATCCAATATTATTTTGTCTTGGGTGGAAAAATTTAAAATGTCCAGTCTATTTTTGCTTATTGGAGTTATTTGGTTTACACTTTTAGCAATATCTGCCTTTTTAGTAATTTTTATTGCACCAATAGATATTGTAATTTTTAATAATAGAACGGATCTGTATATAACTTCAATATTCCAGGCAACGATAGCTATATTGATAGTATTAATGTTGATAGTCTTTTTGAATTATTTAAAGAAGCTTTACATCCAAAAAAAATTACATATACAATAATAATTCATTTTTCATTATTTTCTATTATTAATTCAATAAATTAAAATCTAATTTAAATTAAAACTTATTATAAATGGATGTATTAGACTCGAATATATCAAATACTGAGGAGGAAAAATATGTTATCAATTTATGGAAGGCTTTTTGTAAATCTAGAAAAGCTCTTTCTCTTGAATACAATGCTACTGACGCAGTTATTAATAAATGGAATAACCGATTTTTTAATATTTCTTCAATTGAACAGATTAGAAACTATGTAAAAGAAAATATTACAATCGAGGGACATGTTTTAGATGATCCATTCTAATTAATTATTTATTTATTCCTTCGTTAGTGCAGAAATATTTTTTTCTGCTACATATGCTGATTTTATTTTTGAAAATCCTCTTTCTTCTAAAAATAACCAATTTTTTCCACAAATAACACACGTTATTATTTTCTCACTATGGAAAAATTCAAGCTCATGATGACTGCAACGTATTTGATATTCTAATTTCATAGCTTCCATTTCTTTTATTGTGTCAATATGCCTGACAGAGTTTTCTGTCACAGTGCATTCATCGATCCTATTTTTATAGTAAGGCTGATACCAACTTTATCTATCATATTTCTTATATAATTTATTAAGGATATCCAACTATATTATTTTTTCAATTAAAAAATTATTAATTTATATAAAAATATAATTTCTAAATAAAATTTTTCATATGGATCACTAAATTTTAATTTCATATGATTAGATACCTTTAACTTTTATTTAATATATTCTTTGTAGTATTCTTTCTATGGATAAATCATTATCAAAGTCAAACTAATACAATTATTATTCACTACTATGTATGTAGTTCAAATGATAATAATAACAATTCTCATATCTAATAATACTCTAAAAAACTTGGCTATCTATTAAGATTCTCACTATATAGTCATTAGATATTTAATAAAATAGGTTTTATTTAGATCTATAACTTTTATCTATATTAATTTTAATGAAAACATTCATAGTAAAATTAAATAATTAATCAGTATAATATAATATATGAAAATAATGATCTATAGTTTTCTATTTCTTATAATACTTGTAGCCTCAATATCACTATTTACCAACACAAATGCACAATTAAAACCTAATGTTAAAGTTTCACCTGCTTGTGGTGATACTAGTGGATATGGAATGGAGTTAAATGTAAATGGATTCGAACCTAATAGCAATGTTGGTTGGAAATTAGTTCATCCAGAAACACAAACAAGTCCGACATATGGTTATTTTGCAACAAATAATACAGGAGGCTTTTCTGAACCTGAATATATTGAAGGAGAATTAGAGGAGGGTAAATATGAAATTCAATTCTTTGATGATGCTGATAATGATGGCAAAGCAGATCAAGGTAAAAAAGAATTTATTGTTTCTATGTCTACTCCATGCGAAGAATAATAAAAAATATTTATTAACGAACATTATAAAAACAAAAAATTTTTTATCATTTTTATAATAAATATGAGGATTGGTATATTGTATTAATAGTTTTTAAAATTTTTACGATATATTTAATTATTTAAGAGGAATAAATGTCCATAATTAGTAATTAATTACATAATTATGAATAATTTTGACCTTTACCATGACTGTTTTTATATTTTTTATAGTTCTCCATTGCCTCTATAATTTTTTGTTTAGATGTCTCTTTATTTCCCAACTCTCTAATTTTAACAAATTTGTCTTTTTCTAGATCTTTATGATGTTCAATAAAATGTTTAAGTTTATTTAGAAGGTGTAGATTAAAATCATTCGAATCTCCTATGGTACTCCGATCTACTATTTTAGAAATGGGTGTAGCAATTATTTTAGAATCAAGTCCTTCTTGATCTTCAGTAAAAATGATACCGATTGGAGTACAATTGATAACGCTCAGTGGTTGCAAATAATCGATCTCTATTACAAATACGTCAAGATTATCAATATTCGTAGAATCATTATCCAAATTTTCTATTGTTTGTGGTATAAAACCGTAATTAAAAGGATATACCATTGCAACCGACAATATTCTATCTGTATATAGTATTCCATTATCTAAATTCAATTCATATTTTATATTACTTCCTTTTGAAATCTCTATAACTACATTTATATCTTCAGGAGGGTGTATCCCTGTATTTAGTTTTTCTACAAAATTCATGAATCTTTGAATTATAATTTAATTTATAATAGAGGTATTGGGTTGTGTATAGTGTTTGTATTGATTTACAAATTGATCGTATTTATTATTTCTAATTGTAGATTCGTTGTTAATAAAATTTTTAACTGCTGGATATTGCTTTTTTTGTTGTCGTAGAAACATTATAGTAGCATCACAATCATGAATCTCACCTAAAATATCCTGTATATCATCTAATTGTTTTACTGTTTTTTCAATATCTTTATCTTGATCTGAGATTAGTTCTAAGAAATATCTAAGTTTCTTACAGTCTTTCCTTAATTCATGGAGTTTTTTTATTTTATTTTTATCTTGAATTACAATATCCAATTCTTTTTTAATTTTATCATTAAATATCTCGGATACTTTATTGAATCGTTTCTGAACTTTTCTATCAGATATTAATGCGGTACCTATTTGAGGAAAATCAGATAAATCTAAATTTTGTGCAATCTTTTTAGCAGTTTCAAGGTGTATTTTCCTGTTTTGTTCTATGTGGTCTTTTAAATTATTATTTTTATTATTATTTGAACTATTATGGCTATTTATTTTCTCCAAGAATATATCATAATCTCTCACCTGACTATTAGATTTAAAAAGATCTTTGCTATGATTTACATAATTTTTAATTGGTTTATTTTTTCTGAATTTTTTTGGTAGTGAATAATATGCAGAATCTAATCTCCTAATTGATTTCCGAAGATCATGGATATTTTTGTCGTTAGGATTTTTAAGATATAAGTTTAAAATATTCTTAAAATTTTCAAAATTATTATTTACTTGTAGAATCATTTGTTTAGATGAAAAAGAGTATGTCTTCATTGATAAATTTTATTAAACGGTTAATATAAATTACATATAATAATAACTTAATTAATTTGTATATAGTTATAAGAAATTACAAATAGCAAAAAATAAATATATATATTTAGGTTTTTAACTACTTTGTTTATTTAGTTTTTTAACCTCTACCACATCAATTAGTTTACCCTTTGTATTTGTATTATCTTTAACTTCTTTCCAAAATTTTATGGGTAGAGAAATATGTACTAATGAACATGTTTTCATTCTTATTTGTTCTCCAGTTACTGTTTCTAAAACCTCTTCTAAAATAGGATTATGTCCTATTAATAAAACTCTATGATATTTATTAGAAATTCCTCCTATTGTAATTAAATAATCTCGAGGGGTGATAGTTCCATATAGTAATTTAGACGACTGTATGTCTTTATTGTACCCGCAATGTTCTGCTACTAATTTAGAAGTATCTTTAGCTCTTTTGGCAGTAGAACTAATAATTAAGTCAGGAGTTAACTTATTATTTTTTAAATAATCACCCATTATTGGTGCATCTTTTTTGCCACGTTTATTTAGTGGTCTTTTATGATCAACAAGTGTAATATCCTTCCAACTTGATTTAGCATGACGAAGGAAGAGCAAAGTTTTCATTATGAATTAAAACAAGTTATTAACTTAAATCTTTATCTGCTTTAAAATAGTTTTATAATATTATATGTTGACATAATTTTATAATAACCAGTAATTAAAAATTTTTTTACACAATAATTTATACAATATATTATTGAATTAAATATAATTAGTGTAAATCTATTGATAGAAAAATATTTGATATCATATTAGTTTGAATTTATAGTATTTTAATAATTATTAGTTATATTTAAAATATTAGAATAATATATGTTATCATATTACAAAGCCTGTAAGATTTGAAATAATTGTTTTCACTATAAATCCTAAATCTATGAGAAACCTACTAAAAATATAGATAATATATCAAAATAGAAATATTCGATAGCAATTATAGTATGTTGAATTGGGAGGTATCTGTTTATAGAGTATTAAATAAAGTAACCCAATTCAATTTTATATATTTATAGTATGATATGTGTATTAATAATAGATTTTAAGATATTTTAATAGCTAATGCAAAATATCGAGAGCTAATTTTAATTCAGAAATTTCTCTTTCAAGAGCTAAACTATCACTTTTATTTGTAGTATACCTAGACAAGTTTTCACAAGCTTTAATTTGTTCTATTATTATTTCTTTTTTGTCTATACAAAAATTATGCTGTAATTCAGCAACTGAATATATAATATTTGTTTTTTCGTTAAATTTAGATGTTTTAGCCTCTATTTTCAATGGAAATTCTACTTCTAATATGTTCATTATTTCAAATCACTAAAATAAGTTATACATTAATATATATTATTTTTTAGTAGATGAACTATGTAGATATAATAGTAGGACAAGAACCTTCATATTTTATTATCTGTATATACCGTAACGACGAGAAGAAATTATTAGAAGTTACTCTTCTTATGGATTTCAATTACTAATTTAAAATAATTCTCATAAATTGTTGCTTACATTTTATTCACATCATCTTTAACATTCTCATCATTTCATTTATTCCATATTAGAAGCAACTTTAAAGACCGCCGCTATTATATTATTTGTAGAATTCTAATAGTTAAATAATATAGAATAAATCTTTTCATATCATACAATCTTGAATTTTATAATATTCCAGAGTAAGAGAAAGTAGCGATAACTAGTCACTTCCTCCGGACCTACTTTGCATAGGGTAGAATGAATCTTCACTTATAATAGTCACTTACTAATTTATTTATATTTCTAATATACTTTATTGTAAGCTAATATATTGTTTATGTGAAATTAATAGTATTTCTTTCTCAAGTCTTATAACTATAGTAATATAACATTTAGAAATATATAAAATGATATCCTATATTCCTTTATATAGTACAAGTTAAGTGTCATTTTTTTCTTATTTGCTATATAGAGTAATAACAATATATTTAATTATTTTTTACACTATATGATATGTATTAGAGAATAGTGACTTAAAAATGAATCCAAAAACATGTCTAGCGAAATTTCATACGAATAAAGGGAGTATAATTGATTGCTTTATATTAAATGATATATGATGTCACTAAAAAGAAGATTTTTTATAAATAATTATTATTATGTTTATTCCAATGTAAAAAGTAATTGCTTTGTCTATCCTGATTTATGTTCTTGTGGTCATGAAAAATATTATCACTCTAATTTAGATGAATGTAATTCTAGTGAATGTAGCTGTAAAAGATTTCTGCCTTAGATTAGAATATTATTAAAAATGTAAAATAGAATCTTGTATTGTTAGTAAAAGTATTATATGATACAAATAATAGTATCAATCAATATCAAATACTGCTCAAATGTTTGTTGCTGTTGATTGTAAAAATTTTATTTTCTTGGACTAGATTGTCCAGTCACTATAAAATATACTGAATCTCCAATATAGCATGCATGATCTGCTATTCTTTCTAGATATCGCATTATCAATAATGCAGATATTGCACACTGTGGATCTTTAAGAGGATGATCATTAGATTCTGTTTTTGGAGTAATTAAATTACTTAGATATTGTCTATACAGTGCATCTACAGAATCATCCATTTTGTATAGCTTTGAAACAGTATCTTTTTCTCGAGTTTTTAATGCATTTATACTTAATCTTATCATTTCGCTTGCTAAATTTGAAGTCTCTATGACTACAGATTTATCACATTTATGAATAGAACCCATTGTTTCTAGTACTTCCACAATATCATATGCATATCTGCCAAATCTAGAAAAGCCATAAGCAATTTCCATACATGATCTTATATATCGTAGATCTGTTGCTACAGGTTGATACCTAAAAATTAATTCTGTTGCTAGATCAGATACCTCCAATTGAAATACTTTAAGTTTCTCGGACCATTCAAATACTTGGTTTTTTTCAACAATACCGTTTTCATAAGATTCAATAGCATTACTAACACACATTTCAGAAAGTTTTGCCATATTCATTATTATTTCTGTTATATGTTCTAATCCCAGATCGAGTAACCTTGTCAATGTACAATATATTATTTATATTGCTAGACATATAAATTAAGAATACAGTACATTTTAGACCAATATCTAATTGTGATCATTTGAAAATAAATCTTAAATAATTCACTAAATTTTATGATTTACTTCTATTAAAATATTCTTTAGCCTTTTGTTTATTTCCTATGGCATTATATACTAAACCTAGTTTATACCATATATCTCGATAAAAATTATGCAGTTCCATAACTTTATCATAATATTCTATTTCTTTTTGAATTTTCAACTCAGGTGGAATATCCTTCCAAAAATGAAAAAAATTTTTTTCTCTTTCTTCTTCCTTCTGCATAATATTTATTAGACTTTATAACTTTAAAATCTGGTTCTCATAAAACCGGTATATCTATATTGATTATTTTTTGTATTCATACTATATACCTCTAAGTGTTTTTTAAATTATTGTGAATATATTTATTGCATATGAATATGTAATGAGAACTTAATAGTGGCTATTATTAGATAAAATTGAATTTCATGAAGATATTATCATAGGCAAAAAACCCTGGCTGGCCGTCATAGTCTTGATGTTCATGTTCATCTTATTCAATCGTTCAGGTTATGACAATTAATACAAAAACCAATGATATTAGTTTTGTCTAGATTGTTAAATTTATTTGTATCTGGTAATTCGATTCTATAATATTTATTCATTATTCTTTTAGGTTCTGTAAAGTCTTTGTCGGTTTTGTAATGCTGTCAAAAACCGTCGGATATTTCTCTAACATAATTCGGTAATCTTCTTAATCAAAATTTTTATTCATTCAGGTTCTATTATTAATTGCTACTCCTCCTAGATTGTCACGCTCCAAGTGGGTGTTATTGTAGCCTCTGACACCCATTTTCCAAAACAAAAACTATTCTTTCATGTAGATTTTAAATTATTAATTTTGATATTGTTTTGAATATCAACAAATTTAGGTTCTTGATGTAAAAGTAAGAAATTAAGTTGTACACCTTTATTAATAAATTCTTCAATTTGTTGGTCAAAGTAATACTTAAAATATCTATCTGTTTTAATCCTTATAATTCCAATATTGAATCAAATTCGGGTATTTGAAGTCCGTGAATTATAGTATCTAATACCATTACTTTCACATCTAGGTTTTCCTCTTAAAGGGTCAAAAAACTTTACTAAATTTCTGTTTCCGGTACGATTGTTTTTTTTCCGAATTGAACTAATATTGTTTTTCTAGTTTCACAACAAACAAACATTTTTTAACCATTAAAATGGGATTAATAGAAGTTTCCTGTCT
>JAICHH010000049.1 GCA_025922715.1 Nitrososphaeraceae archaeon | reverse complement strand
TTTGTTGTTAAGGAATTACAATAGTCCTGGAACATTTTATAATAAACCACGATTATTAGTATTAATTGCAAGTGTTGTTATTTCATTATCAATCGTTCCATTTATTCTTCCTCACATCTTTCATCCTCACATGATATATCATATTCTAATGCATCTTGTGGGTTTGATACTATCTCAATTTCTTGCTGTTGTTTCTATAATGGCATATCTCAAATCCAGAACTAGTCGTATATTGTTTATGACTTTGGGATTTGTGACTCTAGTAATTGCTGAATATGTATATTTATTGAACTCTACTGAAAATTTCCATGTAATGTTTATTCCTCACGTTAATATTGAGGTTTCTCATCTAATCTTGTTGATAATGGTTACATTTTTTGGTATCTCTTTCTTAAAAAGTCCACGGTGAATTCCATATGGTTAATAATAGATATGAAAAAAGAAAAAACTCAATTCGAGAAAAAATATTTCAATTTGTAGATGAGTCTCCAGGAATAAGATACAGAGAACTCTTAAGAATTACAGGACTCACTAATGGTGTTTTGTCGTATCATTTGAATCTCTTGGATAATTCTGGAAAGGTTAGGATAAATCGAGTTAATGATAGAGTAACCAGATATTTCTCTCATGATGTTCCCATTGATGAGTTCAATTTGATAGGACTTTTCCGTCAACCGACGACTAGAAAAATTATTATCTATATATTAGAATCTGGAACTTGTGGATTTAATGATATAGTAATGCATACAAAGAAAGTACCTTCAACGATTTCATGGCATTTGTCAAAACTAAGTGATGCAAATATTATAAAGGTACGTAAACAAAATGAATTTAAATATTATGAGATTGGAATAAACAAATTAAAACTTCAGGATCTGTTATCCAAATATAAAAGTAGTTTTACAGAAAAGATTGTTGATGATTATGTAGATATGATTAATGAATTCTGATATCTTTCTTTTAAAAAAATATTTTTGATTATCCAATTTCGATTAACTAAAAAGAAAGTGACCCTTGTGAGGCCACTAATGAAATGAAACTACTACTAAACAACCGGATGATTCATCCTTTTGTCTATTTCCATTTGTTAATTGAATATTAATAATCTTGTGGTACATTCGATGAATGTACTGTGTTTTTTATTATTATTATTATTACAATCTGGCAGTAGGTAGGAAAAAACTTCAGATATATCATCTAAAAAAAATTATATGTTTGAATTATGCTAGTTTAATTATGCTTCATTTTATAATCATAAATCTCTAACAAATTCGTCTACAATTCCTATGACCGGTTGAACATTAAAATGCTCATCTTTTTGCTGTTTAGCTAATAATCTTATGCTTATTACATACGAGTAATTAAAAAATATTATCTAATTACAAAATCAATTCTAATTTAATAACTAAATATAAGTTTAAAAATGTGAGAATTTTACTCTCTGAGTTTTTTTACTTTCCCTCTACTTGCTATTAGTATTATAGCAGAGGCACTCAATGCCGTAGCAATATAGCTTAAAAGATTAGTTCTTTCAATCTCTGATTTTATAGATTTATCTTCTTCATTCATTTTTTGTATTAATTCTTTTGTTGAATTGACTTGTTCTTTTGTTTCCTCTATTTGATTAGACAAATCCTTCATTATCGGAGTAATTTGTTTTCCAATATTCTCCAAACTACTAGAACCTTCAGAAACAAGGGGGAAAGTAATCTTATTTGCATCTTCTACATCTTCAATTTGGATCTCATTATTTATATTCTGGGTTCCTATCCCACCTTTTAGATTGAGAGTATAAGATCCTAGTTTGGAAGCAATTATATCAGTTACATAAAGACCAGCAGTTTCTTCAGAAGGAATCAAATTTAATCCCTTGCTAACTCCGCCATAACTTATACTTGTGGACAGATCTTTCATAGCATTTCTAACTGGGTTATCATTTTCATCAAATACAAATACCACTATTTTATTTAACAAATTTAATAGAGGCGGTTCTTCTTCCCATCCAGCCTCTATCGTGTAGTTTCCTACTTTAATTTCTTTATGTGCGTATACATTTGATATACTAAAACCAACGGAGAATAACAGTACAAGAAGGAAAGAAATTATTAGAAAAGGATTTTTATATATCATCATGGTGATTTAGTAAATCTCGTTATTTTAACCTATAAATTTAATAAAATTGTTCTTGAATATTCTCCTATTGTATGCTTATATACCCTTTTCATATTTATGTATTAGATATACACAAATAAAGGATGTATATTTGTTGTAATAACAGCCATACGGACATAAATTACTTTTACTGTGAATTTCGCAGTTGCTCATTTTTCAATTATATATTATATTTAACTAAAAATATTAGCGATTCAAAAATATATTCAACAGTAATTGCCTTTATTCTTGCATTCTCTCTAATGCAGGAATACCAAAACTTTTTGAAAATATTTCAGCACATGAAGAAGATGGACAGATAACACTCCACGTGGAGATATGAATGGAATTAACCAAAGTCAAGGAAATGAGAGTGGAATGGTTCAAGGTCAATCTAATGGGGTCAAGAATGATGGAAATAATGAAGAAGGGGAAGCTGAAGATGAATAATAGAATAGAGAATTCTAAACACTTCGCAAACATCCTTTAACCTTTATTTGTTTGTAATATAGAATTATTTTCAAAATAAAAAATGTTTAAATTAAAAAGTTGAAAAATGGTGAACTTATCTCTAAATAGTATAGAAAGAAAAAAGGAAGATGTATTATTGCACTTCCGCCTCCACTCTTGTTATCTAATATTATAATCATAATACGATTTGGTTATGTATAGATCTCACAAAATCATAAAATCTTAACTCGGGAGCAGGAAAGAAGAGTATCAATTAAATAGGTGAAAAACAACAACATTTTAAAATTTAAATAATTCTTACGCGTATAATATACTAATGTCTACTGATCCACCAGTATACAATTGGGATAAGATAGTACTCAAACCTGTACGTTCAAAAGACAATCAAGATGTAGGAAACGTCATATCAATAGAAAATGAGACTTTTACAGTTCATTCAGGTCGCTATGAGTTTATTATATCAAAAAATGATGTAGAAGGGTTTAATGGAGGAGAAGTATTTTTGAATACAAATTATGACGAATTGGAAAAAAATAAAAAGAAACCCTAATTTTTTATTTTGAAGAATTATAGATAGATATTAAAAATGAATAATCATTATTATTGTTTTTTATGTATATAAAACAATACAGAATTAGATACTTAAAATCATAATAATCTTAATAACTAAAGCAAATGACAAGATGCCTATTATTTATATTTTATTTTCATGAATTGAGTATCTTCTACCACGCCATTTTATAACATCTTTCTTTCCTGAATTTATAATTGATGAAAGAAATGCGATAAATACGAATGAACCAGCTAAAGGAAAAGGTAATGAATATAAAGAATTTTGAAATACTGCATACTTTAACTGTAAAATATTAGTTATTATTAATAATAGAATTGACATAACAGTTAGAAATAATAAAATTAGATCTAATGAATAGTTACTTATAGTCACGGTTACATCTTTTTTATCTAATGTCATGGTAATTAAAAATGGCAATAAAATTAAAGAATATATCAGTAAAAGAAATGTTGCAACAACCATCATAATTGCTTTTATTTTCTCCCTTTTATAGAGAGGGATCATAAGCCTACGCAGTCCATGCCACAGCGTAGAAGAATTTCTTGCCCATACTGCATGTATATGATCCTCACCGTTAACTACTCTAAGTTTAAAGCATTGTTCTTTGACTTTTCTTCCTAATGCCCCATCCTCTACAATTTCATCTTTTACTGCCTTATGGGTTCCAACTGCTTCATATGCTTTCTTTGTTATTATAAAGAAACTTCCAAAGAAATATCCTACACTAGTTTTGGGATCATTTGCTTTTAATGCCGAATATCTAGATACTGAAAGAGTCCAAAGTATAGGTAAGGTAATCTTTGTCCAAAAATCATTTGCTAATATTTTAGGTTTTGCAGTGAGCGCATCGAGTTCTTTCGCTAGTAAATGATTTACGGCTAAAGAGATAGTTGAGGACGAATGAGTAGTGTCGGCATCAGTAAAAAGGAAAAGTTGACCTGATGATTTAATGTATCCTTGATAACAAGCCCAATTCTTTCCGGTCCAACCTTCTGGCTTGGCTTCTGCATTAATAAAAATTATCTTGGAGTTCATTGTGCTATACTTTTGGATTATTTCTCCTGTTCTATCTGAGGAAGAATCATTGATAGCAACTATCTCATAATTGGAATAGTCTTGTTTAAGTAAACTACCAAGGCATTTTTCTATGTAGCTCTCTTCATTTCTTGCAGGAAGTATTACACTTACTTTGGGAAAAACAATATTTTTATATGATATAAAAACTGCAAGTTTTGGCACTTGTCTTAATGACTTGATAGTGTAAATCAGAAAGTATATCCAGCTGATAAAGATACTTACTTGAATAATAATAAATAGCATAATTAAAATTGTATTAGTGGAATCAATCATGCATCATATATATGAGTTCTCTATAATAAGATATTATTTATTATAAAATATTTCTTGTATTTTTAAAACCCTTCAGATATATTGATTAAGAACAGAATAGATTTTATTTTTTGAATATAATATGTTAAAAGTTTCTAATTGTGTATGAAAATTTTATTAATATATTATCATATATATTATTGAAATAGTATGAATCAGTCAGCTATTATAATTCCTTTTGTAATAATATTCATTTATGCAATCACTTTACCTCTTGAACAATACATGAGTATTGGAGAAAACAGTAACAATTACATATTAGAAAGAATTTATTTAGCCAATACCAATACTATTCAAACAACTTCAGTACAAGATAATGGAGAATTAGAGGAAAATGAACCAATAACAGATTTACCGGTCATTGATTCTCCATGTAAATCAAATTGTTCTCCGACCTTTGAACTCTGTATCTATATGTGTATATAAAGTAACTCATTATTGATCTGATACATTCATCATTATTTGATTAGAATATATGATAATATAATATTTCATTATTGTTATCACCAAACAAATTTAGACAGGCATAGAATATCTTTTTTATTTCTCTATTAAAAACCTCCATCCTTATGATGTTGCTAATCTCTTTTGTTAATCCTTTATTTGGTTGAATGGTTCACAAACTGCAAGATTGGGATATTCTAATTTGATAACAGTTTATTTATTTACTTACATTATCTTGTAGAGCAAACGGTTAATTGATGCAAAGACTCCAATAGAAATAAAATAGACAATCTAAATGTTGATACTAGTTACAATGATTATATCAAAAAGAATATCTAATCTAAAAAAAAGGATTTATTTTTACATACCGATAATATAGAAATTGCACCACCTATCTTTTGTTAATCTATGATATCCAATGATTGGATTGTGTTTGGCTTAAACCATGTGGGGTTTGTATCCTGTAACTGTGAATATTCTGATCCCTTGGGCATAGTTTGTGTCCGAATGGTTTCAGTCCATGTTGGGGTTGTATCCTGTAGCTGTGAATATTCTGATCCTAAAGTATTAACATTCTTTACATAAAATCGTTCTTGGTATTTATCATATCCCAGATCATCAATAGTTATGACTTTGAATCCATTATCATATAAATACTCCATCTCCAAGTAAAATAGTTCTGGTGATGTACCAATGTCATCATCTTTTGATACTTCATGATATCCAACAATTGGAATAGCATTTATCTTTCCAGGTTCATTGAATTTTGTTTGGCTATTAACTATTCGTACAAATTCCAGATATAGCGAATAAGAAACATCAATTCCATGAGGATCTTGATTCATCTCATTGTTAATATCATCGTGAGCTCTATCATGTGACCATTCTTTCATTGCAAATTTATTTGTAGGGGTTGGATTTCCATCAGAAAAATATGGTCTGCAGTCAGTCGTTCCATGATAATTTTCCTCATCGTATCCAAAATTCTCCCATCCATCACAATTAAGAAACATTAATTCAGAATGTCCTGTAAATGCAAAATCAAAATTGTTTGCAATTGTATCTACAATAAATGGATCTTCTCCACCTTTATTGTAAGGAGCTTGAAAAGCAGTAGGACTAAAACCATTATCTTGTAAACATTCTTTTCCTCCACTAATGATAGACTGAATTTCATTTTCTGATTTGAGCTCGGTAAGTCTTGTATGTTCTAATCCATGAGATTGAATATCATATCCATCATTATATAATTGTCTCACTTGATTCCAATTCATCCCATTTCCTTTTTCTATATAATCACAAGCTATGAAGATACTTGCTTTAAAACCAAATTTATCCATAATCGGTTTTGCAGTAGAGAATATTGATTGATATCCTCTATCAAACATCAGTATTACAAATTTATTCTCTTTTTCTTTTTGTTCCTTGGTATATAGAGAAGATAAATAGTCAAAAACTAAAAGATCATTATCAGAAGAGTTGTTGTTAGCATTGTTTTGATAGTTATTTTCGAAGGGTGTCTCAATTATTATTCCATAAGCAGAGACAATATTTAAAGATAATACATTGCTATTAATTCCTAAAGATACCACTACAAAAAGCAGAACTACAAAACCAATAAAAATATTCACATAGAAAAACTGGTAATTATCTTAATATAAGGTGCGCAGAAATTCTTAATAAAATTTTAGACTGGTTATTTAGAATGGAAATTTTATATAGTATAATATATGATCTTAATGAGAAATTCTTTTATTAAAAAATATTAGTAATTAGATCATTTAAAAATTTAATAAAGATAAATCAATGATTTCAGAATATTGAAACCATAGCATATTTCTGCAAATTCCCTTCTATTTTTTGTCAAATATTTAAATACTGATTGACCATTGGCCATAGTCTTTCTGTTGAAATGACAGTCAAACATAATCTATCGGAATATAAGTTTACCGATACAAAATACACTAACTCAAAACACTAACGGGTATTATTTCCTATGTCTTTTAATCCCGTTTCTTTCTGACCATTTCAGGCAAATTTAACGATCCGTAATTTTTTATTAAAAATCTGCTTATATTGTGTTCGCCTGTATTGATATAGATTTTATTTGTATAACATATGGATTCGGTTCGTCTAAAATTTTCTCCTTTGAGTAGTGTTAAATATTCAATTTCCTGTGGAAGAGGATTATGGTTAACAGTGCTTTTTGCATAAATATTTTTTTTAGCTGTATATGGAAGTATTGAAATAATTAATATGCTTGAAAATAATTCTACATTTGAATTAAATTTGTTCTAGGAAAGTAGTTTCTGATGGATTGATAACAATATAAACTCACGGAATTACAACTAAAAATATTTTATGTAATTAATTCATCTATTACCATATAACCTTTAATATACTCTTTAAATCTAAAAAAAGGAAAATGAAAAAGACAAAAGAAACTACAATATCTTCTTTTGCATCTACACTAGCCTTTTCTAGAATAAACCTAATTGCAATTATTAATTCAATTTCACTTTTAGTCTTAACCTTAACTTTGATATCAATTGAAGATTATCAGGGTGATTATTTTTCAAGTCCTGTCTATGCTACTAAGACACAATCTAATACTGATGGACCAACTATTGACGATCAAAACCTTGTTATCCAGCCTGTATATCAAGGTCTTAAATCTCCCACGGCCATGGCATTTATCGCATCAAATGATATATTAGTTTTGGAGAAAGACGAAGGTACTGTACAAAGAATTGTAAATGGCAAAATTCTGCAAGAACCATTACTTCAGGTTGTTGTAGATTCTAAAGATGAAAGAGGAATGCTAGGAATTGCTATCGCTACAAAGGATGAGGCGACTACGATTGAGACTGAACGTAGGGATTCCCCTACCAACGTTTTCTTGTTTTTTACTGAAGCTAAATCAGGTGACTTTCCTATGGGTAACCGTGTTTACAAGTATGAATTAGTAAATGAAAATACTAAACTAGCAAATCCCAAATTACTTTTAAACTTACCAGCTTTGCCAGATGATTCTCATGTTGGTGGAGTGGTCACTATTGGACCTGATAATAATGTGTATTTTGCAGTTGGCGACCAAAGGCCTACGGCATTTAATAGGATTGATTACCCTGATTCTCATACTAAAGCCCAAAATTATGTAAATGGAAAAGAACCTGATGGAAGATCGGGTATACTAAGAATTACTCAAGATGGTGGGGTAGTAGGTGGTGAAGGAATTCTTGGGGATTCCCATCCACTTAATAAATATTATGCATATGGAATAAAGAATAGCTTTGGACTTGATTTTGATCCTGTTACCGGTAATCTATGGGATACAGAAAATGGTCCCACCTTTGGTGATGAAATAAATCTTGTTGAACCAGGATTTAATAGTGGATGGGCTAATATTCAGGGCTTTTGGACATTGGATGATGAGTGGAATAAAGGAGAAGAAGTAACCATTCCCCTAAATACTAAGGATTATGGCTTGATAGACTTTGGCGGAAAAGGACAATACAGTTCTCCTGAATTTACATGGGATGTTGCTCCTACTGCTTTAAAGTTTCTTAATTCGGATAAGTTAGGTAAACAATATGAAAATGATATGTTTGTTGGAGATATCAAGAATGGCAACCTTTACCACTTTGAACTTGATCAACAAAGAACAGGATTACTACTTGATGGACCACTGGCAGATAAAGTTGCCAGTAAAGAAGAAATTAACCAGGCAGTCTTTGCCCAAGGATTTGGTGGTATTACAGATATAGAAGTAGGACCTGATGGTTATTTGTATATACTTACATTTGGCGAAGAGGATGGGACAATATATAAAATAGTCCCAGCTACAAATGGTGAAAAAGAGCTAGTTTCTTAAATAGATAGGTGGATATTATGACAATATTAAGATCTGGTATTTTAACAGTAACTATTATTATTTTATCTATAATAATAACAATGACAATTCCATCAATCAGCATAGAAAAAAGTGGAATTGCTATCAAAAATCATTCTGCATATTCTCAATATTCTTATCCTGCAACAGCGGCGGGTGTTACTTTAGCAGATTTTAATTTTGCTGCAGCAGGCGATTGGGGATGTACATCTGATACAATAGCCACTCTAAAAAATATTATAGATCAAAGTCCTGAATTTGTTTTGGCACTAGGAGATCTTTCATATGACAATAGTGCCAAATGTTGGCTTGAAATCATATCTCCTATAGCAAACAAAACTATGATTACAATTGGAAACCATGAAACTGATTCAACAAAAAAACTTAAAGAGTATATGGATTTTTTTGGATTGAAAGGACAATACTATTCATTTAACTATCAAAATGTTCACTTTAGTGTAATATCAACGGAACTTCCATATGAAGAAGGTTCTGCCCAGTATAACTTTGTAAATAATGACCTTTCAAAAGTATCTTTAAATCCTGATATTGATTGGATTGTTGTGTATTACCATAGTTTAGCATATACATCTCCCGCAAATATTGGTAAAGGCAATAGTGCGGAAAAGGAATTGAGAGACACTTATCATCCGTTATTCGTTAAATATGGAGTAGATCTAGTATTACAGGCACATAATCATAACTATCAAAGATCATATCCAATAATATATAATAGTGATAATTCAACTAATCCTATAATAACAGACACCAACAGGAACAACTACTACGATCCAAAAGGTATGGTATTTGGTACTATCGGTACTGGCGGTGCTAGCATTTATCCTTTAACAGGACAAGCACCTTATGTTGCTACACAGTATGTAGGATTTGGCTTTTTGAATGTAGATGTAATAAACGACGGAACAACTCTTAGTGGTAAGTTCATTGCTAATGATGGAACAATAAAAGACCAATTTACTATTACAAAATAAGTTAATGTTAATAAGTTAATGTTAGTGAAAACTATAAAAAGTTAAATTAATGATACAAAAGAATAGTAACAGAGCAAGTTTATCTTTCTATTTTTGTAGATCTAAGCGTGCATATCACATATCAATTTATAAGTATACCCTAGTAATAATTTCAGAAGAAAATTAATTTGGATGACTTTTAATTCTATAAATATTATTTTTATTATCAAACTCCCAAAGAATTAGATTTCTCAAGATCTTTTATCACTCGTTTATTTCCTTCCTCTTAGAATGTATAATTCTAGAATATAAAATTGAGCTTTGATCTGTTCTATCAATCGAATAAGTTACATTCTTTATTGTTGTTTTTGTGTAGTTATTTGGTCTATTATTTTTTTATATGACTCAATAAAACTTTTTGCATACATATTGGCATGTTTCTCTGACCCTCTATGAATACCACCCTTTGTTCTAATATGATGATAAAATTCATGTAATATTATAAAGGGATTATAGAATATATCAGAGTTTATACAATAAATCTTGTTTTCTCTTTGAACATACACTGCATAGACAGTTTTTCTTCTTCCTTTTATAGTTCCAACTATTATTTCAGGTGGTATAACTTTATAAAATTGACTCAGATTTTTTAATGCTTCTTCTGTTTTTTTATTAAGGATCATATTGACTACTTTAGCCTTAGTTATATCATCAGGATGCACTATAATAGACATGTAATATACATTCCACCTTAAATATTATAAATATGAATTATTTTATTATTAAAACTATCTTTTAGGAATTGTCTAGGCCATATCACAACATATAGCATAGAGATAATGATACACTGGGAAATCAATCTTATAAAAATTGGTAATAAAATCTACCATTATTCTGGAGAGATGTAAGATAGAAATTTTATAATTCAGTAGATACCAATTAGTTTAGTTTATAAATTTAAAACCTATACTGCTATATAAAATGTAGAATAATTACAAATATGAGAGATAATTACGGTAAAATTATAAAATCAGAAAATCTCATCACTAAGAAAGCAAAAGGTATTGATAATATCGATCTTGGAGAAATTCAGAATATTACTACTGAGTATATAATAACAATTAAAACAAATTCTGTTCTTAACAAAAATAAAGACAAAATCTTTATTCCAAGAAATTTAGTTGAACGCTGGGATGAAGATAATGTATGGTTTCAAGTAACAGAAGAAGAAATAGAATCATTTAAAGAAAATCAGGAAAATTTTTAGAGTTTATACCTTTTAAAGTATTGAGAAATTTTCTAAATTTAAATTACTTTTATACAATGAGTATTATTAAAGGTAGAGATGATCAATAAAAAATTATGTTAATATTATTATAATGCGTGTATGCCTGGATCTATTATTAATAATCTGTTTAAGGATAGTACCTACAAGGAAAACGAATTTAAGAATTATAAATAACATAAAATAACAAAGAAAAAATGATAGGTTTAATAATTATACAATGGTTATCGTTAAAGAATCTATTACAATAGATCTCATTGGGTCAATGATTGGTAAAGGGATTCACTCATCATTGGCCTAACTACCTCATCGTTTGTGTATCAAAATTTGTATAATACAATCTACATTTGGTAAAAGTATTCATATCCTCATGGTCTCATTAAGATATTTGTTATCCAGGTGGAATCAATAAAAAAGAGCAGGTAGGTAAAAAATGAAAATATAACAAGATAATGAAAGATTAGTACATATTTATAATTTTTAATTGTGTATGCAGCTAATTATTTAAGTACAGAATTACTATCTTAGAAAATTTTCAATTTTCTAATCGTATTATTGACAATCTAATTTAATCCAAAAGATAGAATATTTTTTGAAAAAATGACAAAATAATGAGGATTTATTTTTATTAGATTAGAAAATTTTTGAATATCAAAAGAGAAAAAGACATAAATAGAAAGGTTAAAGCAATACTTCAACGTTTTAATAATTCTTTTTTTATATTTTTTCATAACAAAAAATAACAAATAAAAAAAATTTACAAATTGATCTATTTTTTTAATTACTTAATTAGTCTATTACGCTAGA
>JAICHH010000048.1 GCA_025922715.1 Nitrososphaeraceae archaeon | reverse complement strand
GCTTTAATAGGTTTATTTAAATAAATTGAAAAAAAGCTCTTTTCCTGAATAATCCTATATACAATAATATCATTTTCTTTTAATTTTTTGATTGTTGTAAGTTTTACATCATCAATTATTGAAGGATATGTCGGAAAAACTAAGAGTGGGAGATCTTTTGTAGGTCGAGACATTTTCAGAACTTAAAAGTTTTATATTTAGATGCTAAGTGATTTCAATGCCTCATTGATATGTTCTCTATCTTGTGCATTTGGGGTCTTTTCCAAATAAAATATTAAATCTTGTTTTGCATCTTGATTTCTATTTAAGTGCAATCGAGAAAAAGCACGATTTTTATAAATTGGACCGTATCTATTTGGATTAATATCTATTGCTTGCGAATAATATTTCTCAGCATTTTGATAATCCTTGGTCTTTAAATAAAAATTACCTAGGCCTCTGAATGCTAAAAAATAATTGGAATTCAATTTAATGGCTTGAGTAAAACAATTTATGCATTCTCTATTATTCATTTCACTATAACAACTGCCTAGCAATGACCATGCAAAGGCATTGTTTTTATTAAAGTTGACTGATTCAGTAATTTTTTTAATAGAAGACTCTAGATTCCCATAGGAAAAGTCTCTTTCTGCTTCAAAGCATAGCCTATATGATCTGGTTATCTCTAACTCGTCTTTTGATAATAAATTTTTCATATCTGTAGGTATTATTATAATAGCAATATTATCTTCTTGGTTCCACTCTGCACAAAACTTAGATTCAGGTATAGAACCAGTTGTATCGGGTTGGGGAATATACGTTAAAATTCTTTTTTCTGTATCGTCATAGCCAGAAATTATTAAGGCATGTTGAGGTAGATCATATAAACCAGGAAAAATAACGATCGTAGGGATCCCTTGATCTATCTTTTTTTTAAGATCTCTGATTGAGCTCTTACTAAAGCATGAAAAAAAATTACTTTTTTCAGCAAATTCTATTCCATCAAAAATATTAGGAGATTTATGGTGATTTTTATTATTTTGAAAATGAATAATATCTTCTCCCCAATATTTCATCACAACTGCAATTACTAGTGGTAAGGATGAAATATTTTGTTCTATTAATGGCAAATTCAAATCATGAGATAAATTACCTTGCAATTCTAATAAGATAATTTTAAATCAAATAAAAACTATCCTATCCTTTGTCTATAAGAAAGTTAATCAATTGTCAAACTGGTATAATATATCATATAATAAAATATTGATTGTGAACCAATTTATCAATCAATCCAAAGTCTATGTGTAAACTTATTTAGAATGTGACTAAATTTAGTATTTTCTAAAAATAAAAAATTATCAATCATCTATATAAATTAAGTCGGCTGCAAGAGAAAAGATTACTAAAATAGGAATGTAAGTCTTCTATACTATTAATGTTAAAAATAATTATGTGAATGTGTGAATTATGTCTAAATTATTGAGTAATATAAGTAATATCGAAATAAATTTTAGAAAAAATATTAAATTTCAATATTGTACTTTTTAAGAAATTATGTAATTTATCTATTATTAGTACCAACACTTTTTTTTATCTATTTGATTTTGATTGTTATAGTAAAATTACTTTAAGATTTCTGTTGAATAGCAATACTAAAAGTAGTGAAACCGTAGGATTGACTTGAAATAATTTATGGCTACTATTACTTTTTAACCAGAATTTATCTTCAAGGTGCATATTTGTAAAAGTACTGAAGTTATAAATAAAAACATTCATAAATCTATCGATAAATTTTTACATTTCTTTTTAATCATCTCCATAAAATTGGATTCTCTGAAAAATTTAGTGTCAGCATGGCTACTATACAAGTTACCTCGAAACAAAACTGTTGAAAGAGTAAAAAATTAACAATAACTAAATTACCAAAATCTTTTATTAATCACAGCGATTCGCTAACTCTAAGAAATTATAGAGAATATGTTTGCCTTCAATTCCACTTTTTTCCGGATGAAATTGCACCCCGAAAATATTTCGTTTCTTATGTTTAAAAACTTCATGTTTAGAGTCCGACGACGAGCATAAGAGTTCTAGGTCTGAAGATAATCTAAAGATGGCATATCTATGACTTTGATATACATAGATAGAAGATTCATTAGGTAAAAAAATATTATTATTAATAGATGTGATTTTAACGAATCCATGAATAGTATTTTTCATTTTAATTAATGAACCACCAAAAAATAAATTGATCATCTCGGCACCGTAACAAATTCCTAATAAAGGAATATCCGATCTATTACAATATTCAATTATTTTATTATTTTTAATATTTGTCTCTTTATTATAATTTCGTCTTCCTGATAATATGACTGCTCTATATGATGATAATTCGTCGGTAATAATTTCTGAATATAATTTACATTTAAATGACATACCTAAATCCTTAATCATACTAACAATATCGTTTACAAATGGTGATGTGTTATTTACAATTAATAACTCCATACTATAGAAGATTCTGTATAAAATTTATATGTTAAGACGAAGAATTTACTATATTAGCTAGTCGTTTGGATATCAAAAAAACAGCAACTGAAATTGGAACTGTCGAAATAGATTTATCCAAAGTATATTTTTTTCCTTTAATGCTAAATTTTAATGGTATATTCATGGAAATATCAACATTCCTATCATCCTCAAAAAAACAGGAATCATTCATTGGATCAAATTTGTCTAGGTCATTACATACAATTTTTGAAAGTCCACTTTTACCATTTAAGGATCCTACCATTCTAAAAATTCTATGGATATCAGTCGTAACCTGAGGGTCGATTTTGAGTCCTAATTCATAAGCAATTTTGTCAATTTCATTCTTAAATGATTGGTAACCCCCCATTTTTTTTATAAATTTATTTAACTGATCATTCGAAACTTCAGGGATCTTCATCTTTTGAACAATTCTTTTTCTCCACCCATAAGAATATCCACTTAATGGAATTTTAATTCTATAACCACGTTTGTCATTCCTCACTCCTAAACTTTCTGGCGAGAGATTCTTTCCCATTAGATATCCTACTATATCAGATCGGGATTTAGAATCCAATAACAAATAATTATTCTGAAAGACTACAACATGGAATCCCGTATTACCTGAAAAAGATATCTCTAAATTTTGTTCTTGTATTCCAAAATCTTTTTTTAAAAATTCTATTAAATTCTTAGTTTCCTTTTTTAAAGAATTTATACATCTAAAACATGGTATTGTATTTTTGAGAATTTTAGTACTATGACATTCATGACATAAGTTGATTAAATCTCTAGACACAACACCACAATTAGAACAAATATAAAAAGTATGCTCATTTGCACAGGGTAATGTTAAATCGTTGAGGTCGATATCAAATATCATATCTGCGCCTCTCCAACGTTTTTCATTAATAGGAAAAGTAGGAAACTGATAGTAGGCATTTGAGCAAAATATATCAGAAGGAACATTTTGAATTATATATGCTTTTAAGCTTCCGATTTTTGAAAAGGTTAAATGCCTAATTACCCTGCCATCAAATGTCATAAAACCAAATTCACGATTATGCATTTGAATAGGGGGGCTGAGAAGACCGATATTTTTAAAATAATATTCTTTGAAAAGTGTAACTAAAAAGTCTTTATTTTTAGTATTAATTTCTATTTTCATTTTCTATTTTTTTCTACCAAATTGTATAGGATTAGTGATTCCTTTACAATCGATAGTCGCGTAGCAAAGGTTTTCATTTACCAGTTTGCAACAAGAAGGAACAGTGTATTTTGTATGACTGCCTTTTTTACCGGCTAAATGCTCAACTTGATATCTAGTAATTTTTTCATTAAAATCTGGAGCGTTTTGAAATAGTAATACTACTTCATCAACACTCTTCCCTATTGATAGCATATAAGTGGCTAACATAAATCTCGCAGAGTGAGGTAAATTTTCACTTTTATTTAGTAATTCCAACGCTTTTTTTATACAAGGAGGAAGATCACTTATACGTCTGGCATATTTAATGGACGGAGTCAATTTATTTTTAACCAAAGTTGCGTGAAGTTTAATTTGTTCTGGTATTTTAGTAATATTCATATTTTTAATTCTATTATACATCAAAGTGTAAATTTCATATCTTATCAGTCTGACAGTTTCATCTCCATCCAAGTATACATAACCATTATCAACAGCTCTATTGATTAATTTCCATTCTACTTCATTAAACGGAGTAGCTCTTTGTAAATAATCAGAAATATTCATTTTAAATAAATTCTTATTTTTAGCATCTAATTCTACATCTAACTGAAAAAGCTCTCTGAAAATCTTTGAAATAATTAGATTTTTTTTTCTTAGATCTTTTTCTTGTAAGAGATCAGATATTAAAAACCTCTCAACTCGTATAGCTTCCAAAAGGGAAAATTTTTTGATAGCCGAATCTTCACCTATATATTTCATCATAATTAGAGAAACTAGAAAAGTAAATAATTCAATATCATATTTTTCAAGATCGATAAAGACCTTTCCTTGTATCAAAGCAAATTCAATTCTTTTAGTAGCTCTCTCAATGATATGTAAAAATTCAGATCGATTAAAATCATCCAGATCAAAATGACTTTCTCGTATGTAGGTTCCAGCTTCCTCTAAAAATGGATATTTTGCCAGGTCATCTTTGCCTAAAATGATACTCAATACTATTAATCTTAATCATTACCAAAATAAAACTACTTCGTAAAGATATTATCCATGTATTAAATAAAAAAGTTTAGATATCAAACTTGAAAATGGGATTTCATGTATCAATAACAGGTTCATTAAGTAACTCAATTAAAAACGCAGAAGTGATTGGATGCACTGCTTTTCAAATCTTTACACGAAATCCTCGTGGTTGGAACCCCAAACCTTTAGAAATGAAAGATGTTGAAGAATTTAAAAGAAAAATAAAGGATAGTTATATCGATAAAAAAAATGTTGTTGTTCATATGCCCTATTTACCTAATTTTGCAGCACCAGACAGTGAATCATATTATAAATCCAAACAAGTCCTGTCTGAAGAGATTGTTAGATGTTATTTATTAGATATTCCTTATCTAATCCTTCACTTAGGAAGTCACCTTGGGTTTGGGGAAAAGAATGGAATAAAACAAATAGTTAATGCATGCCATTTTGCCCTTGACAATTTTAATTCTTCATATAGACGACATTTAGATTTAAATATTTTAATTGAAAATAGTGCTGGTCAAAAAAATAGCATAGGTAGCAAATTTGGTGAAATTAAAGATATATTGGATGAACTAAATGACAAAAAATTTGGTGTTTGTTTTGATACTTGCCATGCATTTGCTTCTGGATACGATCTAAGATCATCTAAAAAAGTAATAGAAACAATAAATAATTTTAATGATACCATAAATATTAAAAATTTAAAAGTTTTGCATTTGAACGACTCAAAAGGAAATATAAATGAAAATAAAGATAGACACCAACATATTGGACTTGGTTCAATAGGTAAGGAAGGACTAATGGAATTTTTAAAGAATAAAGATTTTCAAAATATCCCCATAATAATGGAAACCCCAAATGATGGAATTAGAGGAGACAAAGAAAACATGAAAGTTGTATTAGAGTTTATTGAGGATCAAGGAATGAATTGAATATATCAAGAAAAATATAGAACCTTAGTCTCAATGGATAATATTTATGGTTAGTTACGATAGAATTATGAAACTCTCATTAGAAAGAGGGTTTTATTTTCCTAGCTCCGAAATTTACTCTGACTCTCCAGCAGGTTTTTGGGAATACGGACCCAATGGGAACAACATTAAAAATAAATTTATTGAATTATGGCGAAGAGAATTGGTAAGAAGAGATGATATGATTGAGATTGATGGATCACAAATAATGAGTAAGAATGTATTTGTTGCTTCCGGTCATATTGACAATTTTTCTGATCCTGTAATAGTATGTAGTAAATGCAAATCCATTTTCAGAGCTGATAAATTCATCCTTGAGACAGCAGGAATTGATGTACCGGAAAGAGTACCGAACAACGAAGTGGATAAGATATTAAATCAATATAATTTAAAATGTCCAAAATGTCTGTCATCATTTCAGCAGACTGAGCGATTCAATATGATGTTTAAAGTAGGAATTGGTCCTAATAATGATGAAGCTTATTTAAGACCTGAAACTTGTCAAACTATATTTGTAGACTTTACGAGGATTTTTAAAATTATGAGAGGAAAACTTCCTGTCCCGATCGCCCAAGTAGGTAAAAGTTTTAGGAATGAAGTTGCTCCTAGGCAGAGTCTATTAAGACTAAGAGAGTTTTATCAGGCAGAAATCGAAGTCTTTTGTAATCCAAATCAATTAGACGCTATATCAAAATTTGATGACATACAAGATACTACTTTAACTATAGACGAGGGGACTAAAGTTTCTAAACTTACAGCAAAAGAAGCATTAGATAACCAGATTATTCCTAATAAACTAATTGGTTATTATTTATCTATTCTATATGAATTTTATGAAAAGACGGGGATAGATATGAATCAAACACGTTTTAGGAAATTGTCTGATCAAGAAAAAGCCTTTTATGCAACAATTGCGTTAGATTTTGAGGTAAAAACAAGTTTGGGCTGGTTAGAATTGGTAGCATGCAATTACAGATCTGACTATGACCTATCTCAACATTCCAAAATTAGCAGAGAAAAAATGGAAATAATGGATCCAGTAACAAATGAAAAAATTTTACCCCATGTATTCGAGCTTTCGTTAGGAGTAGATAGAAGTATATATTCAATTTTAGAACACTCATTTGCAGAAGATCACGAGAATAAGAGAGTCGTCTTAAAGTTAAAACCATATCTTGCACCCATTTTGGGGGCAATTCTTCCATTAGTAAAGAAACCAGAACTAGAAGAAATCGCAAAAAATATTTACTGTAATTTGAAAAAAGACTTTGATATGTATTATGATGGATCGGGATCTATTGGCAGAAGATACCGAAGATTAGAAGAGATAGGGGTTCCATTTGCAATAACAGTTGATTACGATACACTTAAGGATAGCACGGTAACTATTCGATATAGAGATACCATGGAGCAAAGACGTATAAAAATCAAAGATCTTAAAAGTTTTTTTGAAATAAATAAAAAGCCATAATTAATATAGCATCAATGGAAACTAAAAAAAAAATAAAAATTAAATCTGATAATAAACTCAAAAAGGATGTTTTACCTTCAGAAAAATGGCTAGTATCATTTAAGAACCACAATAATACAAGAGGCGTAATTCCAAGAGTAATAATTCGTCAATTTTATGCACAAGGGTATTATGAAGCCTATGATATTATAAGAACTTACGCAGAAAAGTTAGCTCTGGAAATAATTTGGTTTAAAGAAAAGCGAAATTGTTCACATTTGTTTATATCTAAAAAGTTTCCTCAATTAGAATCCATTTGTGTCTATTGTAATAGAATATTTAATGAGTTGGACCCTATTCCCTGCCTACAAGAAGATTGTATCCATATATTTTGTTCGAGAAAATGTTTAGAAAGCCATATTATATTGAGACATAGAAGTACAAAATAGGAAATGGAATTTTTGGCTGGTAAAATAAAAATTACACTTCAATGAGCTGGGAATCAAATAATTGCTCTAAAAGTTGAACTGTTTCTTGTTCTACTTGTTGTCGAGGAATTTGTAATTTTTCAGAAAAATAATCTGTAAGTTGATTTATAGTTTTTGTACCATCACACGATTCCCAAAATTGAACTATTGCATCATTAACCATAAAACTTTTTTCATCTTTATTCAGTAGGATGAGGGAACCATCGTCTGATTTCATAAATGAGCCTATTTTTTTGGGAAGGGCTTTCTCATAATCTATCTGAAATCTTAGCTTGGGTTTTCCAAATCCTAACGATTCTCTAGCTTTAGGATCCATTTTATCAATTGACCAAGGAGGATCCCATACAATTTCAACGTTAATAGAACCAATTCCATTGATTTTACCGACATATTTTTTTACATCACTAACCATAGTATTATGTAAAGGACATCCTCTGGTTGTCATTGTCATTTTAATATCAACATCTTTTTCTGCCTTAATTTCTACCCCATAAATAAGTCCCAGATCAACGACATTTACTGGAATTTCAGGATCCATACATTTTTTTAACTGAAGGTAAACTTGATCCTTGGTTATTGATTCTTTTGACATTTATATTAAAACAGGTAAAAAGATGATAAAAATGTTATTAATTAATAATCCGAACCTTTATAAAGAGTAAAGTAAAAATTATTCCATTAATTTTTTAATGCTTTTTTTGTAAGGAGATGAAACAATTCCTTTCTCAGTTATTATTTTTGTAATTAGTTGGGGTGGAGTCATATCAAACGCAGGATTAATGACTCCAATGTTTTTAGGAGCCAATATTTTTTTACCTATTCTAATAACTTCAGTCTTTGAACGTTCTTCAATGACTATATCGTTTGGATTGTTCTTCAGATCGAAAGTAGAAGAAGGAGCAACTACATAAAATGGAATATTATGTCTTTTTGCTAATACAGCTAACTGGTATGTACCAATTTTGTTAAAAACATGGCCTGTCCGTAGTATTCTGTCTGCTCCTACTACGACATGTTTAACAATTCCTCTCGCCATTATGTGTCCAACAGCCGTGTCAGGAATTAGAGTTACATCTATATTTTCATGTTTAAGCTCAAAAGCAGTTAATCTCGACCCTTGCATTACAGGTCTGGTTTCGGTTGCAATAACACTAATTTTTTTACCTGATTCCTTGACAGCTCTTATAACACCTAATGCAGTTCCGTAACCAACTGTAGCTAATGAACCTGCATTACAATGAGTCATGATAGTCTCACCATCTGCAAATAAATTAGCACCTTTTAATCCCATTGCTTTGTTCGTTGCTATATCCTCTTTAGCCATTAGTATAGCTTCTTCGAGAATAACTTTTTTTATTAAAGATATATCCGTGAGACTCGTTATTTTTTGCATGATTCTATCGAGAGCCCATTGGAGGTTAACAGCAGTTGGACGGGTTGACCGGATTATTTCATACGCTTTAGCTAGTTCTTTAAAAAAAATCTTCAAATTAGTTGTTTTACTATTAATTGCTGCCAAGGCTAATCCAAACGCTGCTGTAACTCCAATTGCCGGAGCGCCTCTAACAACTAGTTTTTTAATAGCATTTGCAACATCAATATAACTCCTACACCTTATATAAGATAGTTTTGTTGGGAGTTTCGTTTGGTCAATCAAAAAAAGAGAATTATTCTTCCATTCAACAGTTAGGAGTATACTAGATGGATTATTCACTTTATTCAATACATTTAGAATTTTACAAGATAATATAATTTATTATTAGAAAGCTAATTTATATTTCCTATCATAGCATGGTTTACTCCAGTCAGTTTATCTTCCGAAATAATACCTCTTCCATCATATAACATACTTTTTCCTATATTATTACTATTTAGTTTTTTATATTCATCATGATCAGCAATAATTATAACCAAATCAGCTTTTTTTAATGCGACATCGAGATCATTAATTAGGGTTGTATTTTTATGTTTAGAGATAACATCATCTCTTTTAACAAGAGGATCATGAACTGTAATTTCTTTAACTTTCAGTTTATGTAATTCTTTGATAACATCATATGTTGGAGATAATCGAGTATCAGAGACACCACCTCTAAATGCTAGACCTAATAATGTTATTCTCAAGTCTTTGTACTTTTTTGGTTTTATCAATTTTAGTGCTTGTCTAACACAATACTTCGGCATTGAATTGTTAAGTAATCTTCCTGATCTAGTTAGTTTGCAGTCCACTTCAAGAACTTTGGCAGTTTTTAGAATAAATTGAGGATAGACTGGAATACAAGCACCACCTACTCCAATTCCAGGCTTGTGAATATGACAAAAAGGCTGAGAATTTGCAGCATTACGTACTTCCCAAAAATTTATTCCTAGACGTTCAGAAAATATGGCTAACTCATTTGCTAATGCAATATTTACATCTCTATATACTCCTTCAAATAGTTTTTCAGTTTCCGCTGATTTGATATTACTCATAGATATTACACCTTTTTGATATATAAAAGAAAAAATCTTTTTACTAATTTCTAAACTTCTTTTACCATATCCAGCAACAACTCCTGGATACCTTTGTTCGATATCTTCTATTGCTCTGCCTTCATAGATGCGTTCAGGATTATAAACGACATAAAAATCATTTTCTACTGTAAATCCACTTTGTTTTTGTAATATAGGAATAACCACATCCTCTGTTGTACCAGGAGGCACACTTGGATTCAGGGCTACTACATCATTTTTTTTCAATCCTTTTCCTATTGCTACTGCTACTTTTTTTACTGCAGACAAATCAGCCGTTCCATCAGCAGCGAGAACTGGGACGCATATCATTTTGAGGAAAGAATCATTAGATGCTTGAACTAAATCATCGTAGATAGATAATTTCTTATTGTTAATCCCCTTTTCAAATGCTTCGTTGACTCCAGGTTCAGGGATATGAGTTCTTCCTTTTTTGGCAGAGTCTAAAATGTATTTAGACTTATCAACGCCTATCACATGAGCACCTGAACGCAACCAGACCGCAGCAAGAGGAGATCCCACATGACCCAGACCATATATTGCGATTCTAAATTCACCAGAACGAATCTTATTATCCAAGCTTAATAGTAATTGTGAAATATTATTATCGAATAATACATCTTCATCAATATTAATTTTTTCTATATTTTTTTTAGATATCATAAATTTCTAAAATATAATGCAATATTTGTTTTTTTTTAAATTATATTTGAGATTGAAAAATGAGAGACTATAACATAAATAATTTATCACCCTAATTAATATTTGAAAATGTTGTCAAAGGTATTCGATATAAAAGATCACGTTATTGCCACACTTGGGTCTCATTGTTCATTACAAGTGTTAAAAGGAGCCAAAGATGAAGGTTTAGCTACATTGTTAATATGCGAAAAAAAAAGGGCAAGTCTATATAAAAGATTTAATTTTATTGATGAATTATATTTTATAGATACTTTTGACGATTTATTAAACAATGATATTCAAAATGAACTAATAGATAAAAAAATACTTTTAATTCCCCATGGAACATTAATATCAAATCTGAAATTTGACGAACTAGAAAAAATCAATATACCAATATTTGGTAACAAATGGATTTTAAGATGGGAAGCTGATAGAGTATTAAAACAAAAATTGATGAGTGAATCAAATTTTAATATACCATCACAAATTAATAGAAAAAATGAAATTAAAAATTTATGTATAGTTAAGTTACATGGTGCTGCAGGAGGTAAAGGCTATTTTCTTGCGTGGAATGAACAAAGTTTTGATGACGGATGTAAAAAATTAATTGATCAAAAAGTAATAAAATCTGAAAAAGAGTTATATATTCAAGAATATGTATTAGGTGTACCTATATTTTTACAGTTTTTTTATTCTCCTTTAAAAGACGAAGTCGAATTATTAGGTATCGATAGACGATATGAATCTGACATTGATGGCATAGGGAGAATTCCCTCCCATATTCAAATTAAACTGAATCTTGAGCCTTCGTATAATGTTATTGGTAATTTCCCTCTGGTACTTCGCGAGTCACTATTACAAGAAGTATTTTCAATGGCTGAAAATTTTGCTGAAAAAACAAAAGAATTAGTTGCTCCTGGTATCCCTGGTCCTTTCTGTTTAGAAGGAGTTTATGACAAAAATGGTAAATTTGTTATATTTGAATTTTCTGCTAGAATCGTAGCCGGTACTAATCTCTTTATCAATGGATCACCGTATTCAGATCTTTTATATAATGAACCTATGAGTATGGGAAGACGAATAAGCCGAGAAATTAAAGAAGCAATCAAATTAAATAGATTAGACGATGTTATAACTTGATTGAACAATGATTATCCTCCAGTCATTCTAGTAAATTTGTTCATTTTTTTGTAATTAAATATATAATCCAGGTTTGATAAAGCAACAATAGCTGACTTTTTTACTTCTTCACTTGGATCGTTTAATGCGGACAACAATACAGTTCTAGC
>JAICHH010000047.1 GCA_025922715.1 Nitrososphaeraceae archaeon | reverse complement strand
TATTAATTATTTTCATATCTTTCCCACTAGAATGCCTATACATAATACCTTATTTGAATTTTTGTGAAAACCATACTAATGTATAAAAACTTGTTGATGGTGGAAGTGATATTACTTCGGGTCTCATTATTAGTATTATTATAAATATTATTTAATCTATTTGGACAAATATGCTTTTTCTTTGAGGAAACCTCCCAATGTTTGCTTATTTACTAAAGTATTCTAGAAAATCTGGATATTACAACCATAGGCACAAGGTTTTGAATTAAGATTGGAAGAAAAACTCATTTATATTTTTATTTAATTCTGTTACTTGAATAAGATCTTTCTTAAACACCTGATTACTATACATTTTTTCGTTAAAACAGTCATCACATATCCATAGTTTTGATTGTTTTTCATTAATGGTCTGTTTTACTATTGCTATTTTACTTGCTGTCCTTTTACATCTTCTAGCATTATAATCATCAGTATAATCTTGACATCTCATATCTTGTTATTCTAATGCCTCTTTTATGAACACAATTACTTCTTTTCCTTTCATCTCTTTTGCTAGTCTATGGTATTTTTTAGGGATATTGATTATCATTCGGTCTTGACCTAAAGTACCTATTGATGAAATAAACTTAATTTCTGATACAGTCATATCATATTGTATACCCACGTATCTTTATATGCTTGTCTTGTATATTAATATATCTTTTCATATCTAAAAATATTATAAAAGATATATTCATATCTTAAATGATCAGTATATATCATATAAATCAAATAATAACTGGTGAAGTAGTTGAATAACAAGAGCAAGCGAAAGACAGACGTGAGAACAAGGGCTCTCATAATGATTGCTTTATTATCTGTAACTCTTCTATTTTAGTTTTCAAGTCTGCCCATTCCCTTTCCAACTATGGAACATTTAGAAATATTACATTAGAAAGATAATCTTATTTACTGAAGAAAATTATATTTTCATATGAAATATACTTTATTTATATTATCAGTTTTACCTTTACTGTTGTTTTTTTCGATTCTGTCAATGTTTGGACAAATACAACAACAAGTATTTACAGAAACTGCTGAATCTATCTGGTCCATTGGAAAATCTATGCCTACACCTAGAACAGAAGTTACTGCTACTATCATTAGTGATAATATTTATGTCATAGGTGGTTTTGACAAATCTGGCAAAGTACTAGATACTGTAGAAGTTTATAATATTAAGAATGATTCTTGGAACACAATAGCACCTTTACCACAACCTGTTCATCATACGGCCGCAACAACATTTAATGGCAGTGTATATGTTATAGGAGGATATACAAATAATAATTGGCTGCCTTCAGATAAATTATATATTTATGATCCCAAAAATGATACTTGGACTGAGGGATTTCCTATGCCTACTGCTAGAGGTGCATTAACAGCCGTATTTATAGATGGAATACTTTACGCCATTGGAGGGGAAGGGGAAAATGGAATAATGGATACTAATGAAGCATACAATTCAAAAGCAAGGACCTGGATATCAAAATCACCAATGCCTACTGCAAGACATCATGTTGCATCTGCAGTTGTTGATGGAAATGTGTACGTAATTGGGGGAAGAATAGAAGGATCTTTACCCATTACCAATGTGAATGTTAATGAGATGTATGATCCTAAAATGGATAAATGGATGACACTTGACCCAATGCCCTCAGAAAGAAGTGGAATTAGTGCAGCATCAATCAATAATACTATCTATGTATTTGGAGGAGAAGATATTACTAAAACATATAACAAGAATGAAAAATATAATGTTAAAGATAACAAATGGCAATCTAAAGAACCTTTGCCTACTGCTCGTCATGGATTGTCGGCATCTTCTGTTAATGATAAAATATATGTAATAGGTGGAGGACCTGAACCTGGATTGAGCGTGACTAATGTTAATGAAATTTTCAATACTAGAGAATAAAAATCTCTTGTACTTTCTAATTATATGATTATTTGAAAAGTTAATCCTTGAAAAAGGTAATCCTAATAATTAGGTAAAATATTGATTAATAATAAATTATTATCCCTACACTTTTATCATTCAAACTGCTATCTCTGTTCTAGGTGTAGGCATGGATTTGCCTAGACTCCACAATGATTCTCCTTGATAATAATTCTGCATAAGTAGTTTGAAAATCAAATGATGTATCAACATCGATGGATATCATAACCATCAATAAAAGGAAAATTGGATAGATAAGAATATGATTCATCATTATGGATTGCCATTCCTGATAGAAACAGATTTGATGAAATAGAAGTAAGTTTTGCAGATAAAGAGACAGGTGGTAATGATGTTGGTGTGACAATAGGAGTTATCAAAGATCCAACACCCAATCTTTTGATCAAAGAAACAACTGAATTAGTTTACCGAATTATATTAGTGGTAATAAATACAAAGATAAACAATTAGAAGAAGGAATTGAATGTGAAAAAATGGCTATTCATGGGTATGATACCTGTAGTTTCATTTTTTCTGAACCAAAATCTTACTTTGATACTTATCCTAGAACTTACTTTTTGATGGTCAATGCTAAGATAGGAGACGAACTTTGGATAGTAACATTTACTGCTCCCGGAGATAAATTTGATGATCTAGAACAGAATGCAATTCAAATGATAAATTCAATAAAAATAACCAACTAAAGGATATTATTGTAATAGAATCACAATAAATAGAGACTTTAATATTTCGATAAAATTATAGTGGCGGTTGTCCAATCTGAAGTAGACGACGAAGGGAATGAGATTAAGAAATGAAAGAATATAAAAATGAGATCATATGTTCTGAAAGTAATGGACTAAATGGTGGTTTGCATCTTATTATATCAAGTCCTATAAATCGTAGAAGAAAAATTTGTTTAATATGTTCTGAGATAATAGAGGATAATAATTAGAAAGGAGCAAAGGTCAAAAACGGATCAACCAGATTTCAATTCATGAAATATAATTAATTAAACCTCCGGAGAATTGATGAGAATTTCAATCATATGTTATGGATATATGATATGATGATAAGATTCTCCGGAAGATGTGCCATTGGCACCAAAAGAAATTCAATATTAGTTATAAAGATTTAGGATGATTTTACAGATATAAATACTTGAATAATTTTTTATGTTGATCCAACAATAAAGACATTAACAATTAAGTTACCTTCCAAAATTATGTAAAATGGCAAAAAGGAATAATTAAAAAGAGATTTGTACTTTCCAAAAAATCTACTCCAAGATTATGATTGTAAAAAGATGAATAAAAATTACATTCATTTTAATTTTGCCTCATTTCACCATCAGCACCGTAATCATAATCCTTATCACTATTAGTATCACTATTAGTTTTCCATTTCAATTTCTTGATTTTTATTTTTTTTCTCTATTATTATCTTCTTTTTCATTATTGCTACTACTATTATCAAGTTTACGAAATTCAGGTAATATCCATTTTTTTTTCCAAAAAAATAATAAAGTTATGCCTGTAATTGTACCCATAACTACCAATAACAAATCGAAATCTTTAGGAATCATAGTAATATTATTCAAATCAAATCCTTGCAAACTAAATATACTTATAATAAGCGTCAATGGTAATACAATAGTAGAAAATATTGTCAATATTTTCATTGTCTCATCTAATTGTAAAGAAATACTTGAAGAAAATACTTCTCTTGTTGAATTTATTGTATCTCTATAAGATTCAACCATATCTATTAATTGATTAATGCTATCATATACTATACTAAGAAATTTTATATCTTCTTTATCTTGCTCCATTTTACTTAAATAATTTATAATATCTCTGGCATGCCAGAAATGTCTTCTTACGATTATGGATTGTTTTGATACCAGGTCTAATTGAGTTAATGTATTCCTTGATGGTCTAAGTGATGCATCCTTTTCAAAATCTAATAATTTGAGTTCTATTGCAGTAACGAGTTGTTCATAGGTATCTATTATGGTAGTGATTATGCTATAATATAATGCATCAATAGTATAGTTTAAAATTTTGTTATTTTTCAAAAACATCCGTCTTCCTCGAGATATAAGGTCTACATTTTCAGAATGAATTGTTATTAGCCATCGTTCACCAACAAAAAAGTATATTGGATATGTTTCTAAACTTTGCAAGTTTTTATATCTTAAATCAAGAAGAATAGTAAATTTTTGATTATTACTGCTTATCATAATCTGAGGTTTTTTAGAATTAGTTTCAACCTTATCTATTGTATCAATATCTAAATTAAATATTTGTTGTAATTGATGAAGATCAGAAGAATTATACTTAGTTATATCAATCCAAAGGTTATATTTATTATTAACCATATCTTTCGAGATTTTTTCTTGATTGACTTCTTTTATTTCATAGTTATTATAGCATATAATAGATTTTTGCAATATAATTATTTTAGCATTAGAGAATATATATTATAGATATATACTTAACCAATTTAATCAAATAATAATAAAATAGTTTAATACCTTCATTGCTATTTGTTCCTATTATGTCTGACCCGTGTGTTGGATAGAATTCAATAGTAGTTATAATTCATAACATGGCCTTCTACATTGCTTCTAATAAGAGGATTATGGATCTCTGTTAAGTTCCTATTTCTGTTTATTTAGTAGGCTATGGCTTTACAATTAATTCTTAGTAAATAAACAAATTATCTAAAATGATATTGATGTATTAATTCTCATACAAAGAAGTGTTCAACTTCGTTACCATAACCTTCTACTACTATTATCGAATATATGCTCATTTCAATAATAGAGTGGGTAATGGCTTATCAACTAACTGTTATTTTGATCTTTCTATTACATCCAATCTTTCTGATAACATAATTAGTTTATCTGACAAGTTAGCAATCACATCTTCTTTCATCTTATCTTTTTCTCTTAACACTTGATTTATATCCTGTAACTCTTCAATCTTGGTTTCTAAATCTGCTCCCTGTCTATTTAATTTATAAAATATGATTTATAAAGTTATTGTATTCATAAATTAAAATGCATAATAAATTAACGAATTAATAAAATTTAAATAAATATAAGTCTTATTTAATTTATTTAAAAGAAGGAATTGGCTAAGACTTTCAATCGCCTTTTATAAATCATTGGGATAATATTTAGTTATTTCTGATTCGGAAAATTATAATGATGACTATTACAATAACATATTCATATTATAAAATTATGCTTGTATATAGTTTCCGAAAAGGAAAATAAAGACCAAAAATACTTCCGTAGAAAATATAATTACAAATGACGTAGTATAGTTATGAATCAATTAAAAAATATAGATTTCTTTGAGCTAGATAGAGTATTAGAGGATGTTGCAAAGACATATGCTGCACCTTCAGCTACAGTATGGTTTAAAGTAACCAATAATCGTAAACCTTCGCAACAAGAATATCACGAAAAGGTTGTTGAATTTATAAAGAAATTTGAAAATTTGATAATATCTTGTTTTCCTGATAATGAACATTCAGACTACTTGAAAGAGTATATTTCAAAAAATATAAGATATGGAATCTCTTCAGTTAGTGCAGGAAATAACAAAGAAGTAGAAAGACGATATCGATATTATGTCGATTACAATTAACAGGTAAGAAGGATGAATAAAAGAAATGGCTTTAAATTTATATAAACTTGCATTTCCTGGAATATTAGCATTAGTAGCAGTTGGAATAGTAGGCTTTTTACTTGCATTTAGTTATTATCCAGAAAAACATGTAAATGTAAATATTGATGGAAAATGTTATGAGTTATTAGATTCTTCACATGAAAAGCATAAAATTCTCAGAGCTGAAAATGAAATTAATGTCAAACAAATGCAATTAAACATGATTGAACAGAGTGATGCAAGTTTACCAATAGTCTTTAGCGGATTTAAAGAGAGTGTAGATGATTTCATAAGACAATATGATATTAGAAACATAATATCAATACAAAAAGTTTCGGGCAATCCAGCATTTGATAAATATATAATAAAAGCAACATTATCAACGAATAAACTTCAGGAAATAGTAAATGATCTGACAGTAAGTGACTTTTATCCAACATTATCAGTAAAAGGAAGTTTAGGATTAGGACCAAATAAGTACATTAGTAGTGAAGAAGGAAAGGTAATTTCAGCAGAGTCAAAAGATTTTATGCAAAACGGTATCAAAAATATTGTTAAATATAATGTTGGAATAAAATTAGCTGAATGTCGCAATATTTAGCCTATATCATAATAATAACTAATTTTTCTTGTTGAAAACAAAAAATATACTTTAAACTTTATTCAATTGAAAATTGAACTCATTATATAACAATAAATTTAAAACAAACTATCATTTATTTCAGAACAACAGCAGAAACCAGAATCGTTTACTTAAATAGGAAAATTACTTAATCTCTAACATATTTTAATATCTCTCCATTAAAATGTGAAGCTGCAACAAATATTTCCTTACTAATTACAAATTATTTTATTTGTAGGTATTCCTGAGCATCAAAATGTGTAGATAATTCTATTGATACCCTGTCAGAGAAAACTCCCAATAGTTCAAAATCACCTATATTTAGTCTTTTTTTGCTAAACATAGCAAGAACTCCTATTATCTTTCCTTTATGTTTTAAAGGATAACCAGCAAAAGATTCAAGTTTTTCTTTTTTTGCCCATTCAGGATATTTTATTCGTGGATCATTTACCACATCATTACTAATAATTGGCTTACCACTTTTAGCTATATAACCAATTTTTAAAGAATCAATAGATATTCTTGAGAATTCTCCGCTAATATTTTTATATTTTCCAGCACTAAACTTTAAAATTAAATGTTGTTCATCTTTATCCAATAACCAAATCCTTGCAAATTTTGCATCAAAAAATTTGACTAATCCATCTACAATCAACTGTAGCTTATCTTGTAAAAATTGTGTTTTTTCAATAGATTCAAGAATTTTATAGACAAGTATTTTTCTTTCAGTAAGTTTACTATCATTAAGAAAAGAATAGGGGGATAGTTTGAATGTCTTGGTTTCATAAGAACGATAGTCCATAATAATTTCTGCAAATCTTTGTAAGAAATTACTGCTTTCAAGTTCATATTGTTCTATTGTATCAAAGACAAAATGAAAAATCCAGTCATAGTCTCCGCTGGCTTTTGCCGAAAAAACACAAAATGGTGCGTCTTTTGAATAATTAATTAATCCATTAATTAAATTAGTTGAAAGTGATGTATATTTGAATTTTAATAAAATAGTACGATTTATTTTTTGTGATACTAGTTCAGGATTAAGAATTGCACAATATCCTAATATCACATTTCTATTCTCTAACCTTTTCAATCTCTGTCTTATTGCTCGATCTGTTATCTTATAATCCATTTCATGAAGAATATGTGCTATCTGATATGCGGAAATTCGAGCATTTTTTCCTAGTTCATGAAGGATAACTTTATCAATTTCATCTAGCAAGCAAATCAATAGTTATTCTTTTTTTGCTTATACAAATATTCTGATTCGGAAATAATTATAGTATTTGTAAAAACTATTGCAGTATTTTTTCTTCCCCTTTGGAATCAATTTTCAACAAGCCATTTCGGTAAGTAATATTTGCAAATTAAAATAAGACAAAGCTATGTCATATTAAAGCAATGATAAAAAAAATAATTCAAGAAATTCTGTTACTCTACAAATTTGTAAAGTAATCCCTATCTGTCATGAAAACAATAGACTAACATCTACCATATCCATTTGAAGATATATGTGTAATAGTCTGAATCTTTTATCCATTAATCTCAGAAATAGACAAATATATGGATGAAGGTATTGTATAGTAGATTATGATTCATAAAATAGCAACAGAACAAAAACCACAAATTCCCAATATTGTTTTTGAATGTGGAGATTTTGAAAATGATATTGATATGTTATTGATAGAAAAAGAAGGAGAATTCCATTTACATTTACATAATAGTTTTATAGAGGATTCAATGGTTATGAAAGTAGATATTCGCGATTTTGCTAGAATGTTTGATGCCTTATCAGAATATTTTGAACGAGAACAGATAGAGATATGACTATAATTTATTTGAAATAATATTTTGCAACAAGGCTAGGTAAGATAATAATAAATTCAAATTTATATAAATGATAAAAAAGGAATTTATCTCATTTGTTGATATCATCTTGTTCCTTTTGTATATCCTGAAAACCAAAGATAATTCTCTAACAAGTATTTAAAACAATTTTCTTTTATCTTACCAGTACCTATGAAAAGGTGTTAGAGATAAAAGGTCTTTAACCATACATTAATTTGTCCTCAGCAGATGCTTGTTGTTTTTGTTCTGCTACTGATTGCATTATTTTCTCTAATTGTTGCCTTATGTTTTTTCCTTGTTCTTTAAGTTCCGTTGCATCAATTTTTAATTTGTCATTATGTGTTATTTTATTAAAAGAGTCAATTAAAAGAGCTGCACCTTCAGGATCAGGAAAGCCAGTTGGTGCAGGCACAAGAATAGCAGTACATGAAATACCATATGATAAACATGAAGATAATAATCCTCCAGTAATTCCACCTATATATGCAGTATAGGTGTAATTTGTAGAATTTTCGATAGCCTTTTTGTCAAGGTTACTATTATCTTTAATTTTATCTAATTCATCATTATCCTCTTGATTATTATGTTCTCTTCTTTTTCCTTTATACAGACCATCATCATGTAATACTAAAGACTGTCTTCCTTCTTTCGGAATGCTCCTAAGGGGAATACCATCTAATACAATCACTTCTCTGATATTATTTTCTAGTGACCATTTCATTAATATGTCCATGACTAAAGGAATACCTTTTATCATCAGCGGTGCTTCGCATACTATAACACAAATATTTCCTTCTTCATTTGCATATAATCGAAATGGATGCCTTAACTTTCCACCAATATAGATAACGCTAGGAGCAATATACTCAGATTCAATACATGCGATTTGATGCATTTTTAAAGTATCAATAATATAGTTAGTGCTTATTGATCCCACTAAGCCAGGACCTGGAAATCCTGCAATGAGTGTTGGTTTATCTAAATTTTTTATTTTCGCCGATGATGTTCTGATTATTCTGTTTATTGAAACCATACTATATACTTCTCTTTTGTTAATAAGTTTTATAAATAAATAACCATTATAGTTTATTGTAATTTGCAGAATAGGAAATTCTAAATAAAATAAGTAATATGAATTAAGTTTACTAATTAATTAATTAATTCAATATTTCTAATTTCTTTTTTATCCTTTTTATCTATATTTCTATATTTAACTTTAACAGCATCAATGATCTTTTTAACCTAAACTTTGGAATAGACCAATCACATTTCTAGCCAAAATTTCTATATAGAAACAAGAACTTCAATTTTGGTTCTTGTACCATATGTTGGAGGATACATCATAACTCTTCTTCCAACAGGTATAGCGTACCATTTTTGTTTTACCTCTGCCATTAATATGATAGAAAGATTACTACGGTTACATTTTTGACATCCCTAATTTGAGCTAATGAAGTTGACTGTGGCATATATCAGATAAATGGAGACAACTTGATCGTGAGAATGAGCATTAGGATATCTAATTAGTGATGAACATGATTTAGAGGGAGGTTATCAAAACAACTTTGAAAAGGTCATATAATATAGTTAGAAGAAAACGTAGAAATCATTTTTTACCAATAAATAGTTATAACCGTATTTCTGAATATAAAATTGTGTCAAATCAGTAGCCTATTCTAATCCTGAACACCTTTTGTTTCTTAGTATCTTAAAATCTCTCCAAATTAAACCTTATTTAAAAAGTTGAAAGAAAAAAATCAAAAACTTAAAATATTACGTTACCTGATTGCCACAAGGAGAATTAGATGTCCTCAGAATCTCTATAATATCAATGACTTGTGAAATATTTTTTAACATATAATTAGGATAGATAAATAAATAAATTCTTTATGAAAAAGTGAGTGGAATTACAATCCTGCTAGATCTTTTTGACCAATAATTCGTGTTGGTTCTATTTTCAAAAGTAGTTCCCCTTCTGAACTATTTCTCTTGCCATACTCTTCTGCTTTATCGTAACCCATATATCTTGCTGCTATAATTTTAGCCCATTTAAAAATTTCAGTTGGCTTATCACTAATTATTTTTGCAATACCATCAACAGTAACAAATGAGTAAAGAGGAATTTGGTTATCTACACATAATCGAACTCGATTGTCACGCCGAATATTTTGTGCTTTTACTGATTTGCCACCTGTATTAAATATGATATTATCCTCATCATCTAAGGTAAACCATATTGGAACTATATGTGGACTTCCATTCTTGTTGGTTGTTCCGAGTTTCCCAGTAAAAGTTCCTTGCAAAAGAAAACTTCTGGTTTCATCTTGAGTCATTTCTGGCATTAGTATTATTAATCAGGTTGAATATTATAAATTATATCAAAATATCATAATTTAAAATATTTTTTTGAAACACAAAATTGTTTATATCGTTGACTATCTTACGTTTGCATACTCACAAAAAAGATTATAATAGACTTTGAAAAGTTCTTTTGGGATTAAATAAGTTAAAATCTGCTAATACTTGTATCTAATAATAACAAGATAAAAGATTAAATTAACATTATCAAATGAAATTCAAATAAAGATAAACATTATAACAATTTATTATTAATAATCATTTTCAAAATTCAAATAACGATCCTTCTCACAATGAATCCATTATATCTCAATTTACAAAATAGGCTATTCACTTTACCAAGCTATCATAACATTCTAACCAGTATGGATATTATACACTAATGTATCAAATGTTGGTTAAAATTATATTATGTGATATTTATTATAGGATATTTAATAATTTAATTGTCATAGCCCTACCACTCCTATGATGGAGCAAAGAGATATAGAAGAGCAAGGCTATGGCTGCTAATGGATATATTATCGACAGATTAGCATAAATATATGTCCAATATAATATTTAATAATTAGAGATCATTTTGTTTTTATTACTAGAATTAATCTTTATAGCTCTCTATCTATTTAGTATTAGAAGTCAAGAATATCTAGATCAAAGAAGAGGGTCATGGCAACAAAGTAGAACACTTCTTTGTATGGACTTTTAATGAATGTATAGTGTATTTAATAATTGAGATAATTTTATTTATTTTTTCAATGATTAACTGTGATCTGCAACTGCTGCCGCTACTATAATGAAAAATAATTCTGTGATGGTAGAAATATACTTGATATATTTAGCTTTCTTTAGAAGTTGGTTCGGGTTGAGGTTCTTCTGGCGCCGGTTGTGGTTCAAGTTCAGGATTAGGCGATGGATCTGGATCAACAACTTCTAATCTAATTAGATCTAGATTCTCTATCATTATTAACATATCAACGACAACATATATTATATAACTTTATAAATTACCTAATAATTTCTGATTAATTGTAGTAGCCTTCTAAGGAATACATATCATAACAATAGAAGGCCATCATGAACCATCTTAGTTTTTCTTTGGACGGGTATTCATTTGCATAAAACATAATATTTAACGATTAGAGACAAATTATCTATTGTTATTATTATTGGGGGTTGTTTAATTGTTGAGTAAAAGAACCTACCCCTTCTATGAGCCAAACCAAACAAGAAGCGTATAGTAGTAGGTTTGTAGATGTTGTTATTCCTCTTCCTTAACAGGTGAATATAGATATATGGTATAGTATTTCATAACTGAGGATAATTTTGTTTTTAGACAATTTTAATAATAGCTATCGCCTGGACTGTACCAATACAAATCATGTGTTGATTATGGACTATGGCTATTCTAAGACCTCTCTAGTTTTTGTTGTTATTGTTACAATTACTTTATTCAATATTTAGAAATATTAAACTGAAATATATCTGAAATAAGTAGCATTCATAAATATTTTTTAAAGATGAATTTTAAATAGTTAATTTTTTAAAAATAATTATAAGATAATTAAAAACTTTCTTTTATTAACAAATATCTAATAATTTACTATATTAATAAAATTAGTTCATAATTATTATTGTAGTAGTGTTAAACAAATTATTTAATGTTAGTATAAGAAAGTTTATCCTATTATATCTGCTGTTTTTATATATGGGAGAGTAATAGACTATGGTAATACCTATTTAATGATAGAGTATGAATTAATACCTAACCAGCATTGTATCTACAGAATATGATTATGCATTAGATATTATTACCTAAGTTTAAATACATTAGTAACTTATAGTAATTATGTCAGTAAAAGAAGAAAAACTTAATGAAAAAAATACAACTAAATTTAGCACAGACAACACTAACGCCAATTTCAATGAAAGAACAAATATAGATTACAATAACACCTTAAATCAACAACACGATGCAATAAACAAGACACTAGACAACACCTTACATAATGTAAAGAGAACAACTGATGAAGCTACACGAGAGATTCCACGATATA